>CALFUK010000119.1 GCA_937929945.1 uncultured Saprospiraceae bacterium | reverse complement strand
GGTTATGAGGTGGATGGAGCCTGCAGTGTCCTGGATATTGCCAATAACAACAATGATCAAGATGCCATCAGTGTATCCAACTATCGAGGCACATCCATCAGCAGTGATGGTACAGTACCAGGATTTGGAGAGACAAGCTATCTAGCCACCGAGTCCATTTCATTAGAATCTAATTTTGAAGTAATGCCAGGTGGAGAATTCTTAGCAGACATCTATCCTTGTGATGAAGATATCTGTGAGAATGTGACATCTGCATCAAGTAAAGCTAATGTTGCTGGGGATATTGTATGGTGGAGAATTGAAGAAGAGGGTGACTGTGTATCTGGTATATACCAGACTAACGGCAATGCTGGCGATATCTTCGTTCAAGCACAGAACTTTGCTGACGCCAACGAGGAGACAGTCAATGTCAATCTTGTTTACAATACGATTAATAAACAAATAGTCCTGACTTCAGCAGGTGCTACAGTCTCCTTTGGTAAATACCTGTCTGCAGGAGGCACTCTTTATACGATAGAAGTTATCCTCAGTATAGAGGAGGGTCGGAATGACAGTACGATCGTCGTCGCAACGGTGAAGATGACTGTACTGCCACCAGATACGACACCTCCAGTGATCAGTATTGATCCAATAACAGGTGATGATGTGCTGGATGCCATCGAAGTATTTTCTCCTCTTGCGATCACCGGTACGACAGATGCAGAAGATTTACAAGAAGTCACAGTATCCATAGGAGCTAATACATACATGACTGCAGTAGATCAAGGTGCCTGGTCAGTAAGCGTTCCTGCGATAGTTATACAATCCATACCGCAAGGTGCATCACAGACTGTGACTGCAGATGTCTCTGACTTCGTCGGTAATGCGGCAACACAAGCCAGCAGAACATTTACGAAGGATGACAGTACGCCAGCACAAATACCGATCAGCGGTATAGACTATTATGATGAATTAATGGATGGCAGTTATCCTGGTCCAAGTTCGCCTCAAGGGGAAGGGATGGATAAGCTGATCGATGGTGACATCCTGACGAAGTTCTTGAGTTTTGATCAGACGTATGAAGACCCTTTCACTGGAGAAGATGTGTATGTCGAAGGGACCATAGAAGTCATTTTAGACTTAACGACCCAAGAGACACCCTCAAGACTGTCGGTCACCACAGCAAATGATGAACCTGACCGAGACCCACAAGTCCTGTATATCCTCGGGTCAAATGATGGATTGACTTTTGACAATTTAGGTGCTGCCATCCCGATCGCATGTGGTACAGACCGGTTCACGACTAGAGTTTATGATATTAATAATACGACGCCCTATCAGTATTATGTTGTACGATTTTTAGATCAATGTAATGCCAGTGCTAACTCTATGCAGCTCGCAGAAGTAGCCTTATGGGGTAATTAACATAAGTGGATAGAAGATTATTTTTTGGATGTTTGTTTGGCTGCTGTTTCTCTCAGGGACAGCAGCTTTTTTCCAGAGCAATCACCATAAAAGTAAAATAACGTCAAGTCTTGGCCTGAGCATAGACACACTGAGGTAAGAATTTTAAACCATCATCACATGACCGCTAATACCTCTTCACTATAGTTGTTTCAGAACCACTGATGGATGCCGTTCCAGAATTTTGTAGAATGATCGAATGACTGGATATCCAAATTGATCTTAGTATCGAGAACCAAGTCTCCATTTCCAAGGGCAGATACAGAGGATTCTCTGCTAAATATGACTCAGCGTCGCTCCTACTGTGGTATGGTAAATAGAAAAGTACACCCTTGACCTAACCGAGATTCGACCCATATCCGCCCACCGTGCTTATCGATGATCTTTTTACAAATGGCCAGACCCATTCCTGTGCCTTTATATGATTCATTGTTGTGCAGGCGCGCGAAGTCTTTGAATATTTTGCTGGCGTATTTTGGATCGATTCCGATTCCGTTGTCCTTGATTTTGAATTGCCAGTAGTCACTTACTTTATCAGCACTGATGTGTATCATAGGGACTTGATCCGCGGGCATGAATTTGATGGCATTTGTCAATAGATTTTGAAATACCTGCTTCAGCTGCATGCTATCGGCATAGATGAATTTTGGGATGGCTTGCAGCTGGATGTCAGCTTGGCTTTGTTCTATGTTGTATGAGATATTCTTCACCACTTCTTCGATCAGCAGCTTGACATTGATGGATTCGAGTTCGATGGACTGAGAGTTGATCGTCGAAAATTTTAGGAGGTCGTCCACCAGATTAGAGAGGCCGGCCGTAGCCTCTTCGATATAGCTGAAGTAGCTGAGTTCCTTCTTTCCGATGACACTTTTTATCTTATGCTTAAGTAGTCCGGTGAAGCTGCCGATGGTTCTGAGGGGTGACTTAAGGTCGTGCGAAGCGATGTGGGCAAACTGGCTGAGCTGGATGTTAGATTCAATGTATTTTTCCAGTTCCTTATTTTTGTCATCCAGTACTGTTTCAGCATTTTTTAGTTCTTGATTAGTCAGTTGGAGCTTAGAGTATGCCTTCTTCATGACACGATAGAAGTAGTAGCTAGCCGAGAGCAGTATCATGGATATCACTAAGCTCAGGATCATTAATTTTCTTATTCGATTCTGTGATGCCAGCTGCAGCTTTAGTTCTTTCTCTGCTGATTCTTTTGCTAAGAGTTCTTGCTGGATCTTAGTTTTTTCTTTGAATAGATTTATTTCTTTTAGTTTTTCTGTTTGTAGTATTTTCTCAGATGCGTTGAGGAAAGTGGATTGATAGTCTAATGCTTTTTGGAAGCTTTGATTTTTTATTAGATGTTGAGCTATGGAGTTGTTAGACATCTTCAGAATTTCGTAATCCCCATTTTGCAGCGCCCAGTCATATGCTGTATGGACGACTACTGAGTCAAATGTATGACCTGGGTAGTTAGCTTGGTATTGTTGGTAGAGTAGCTTACTTATGAATTGCTCTCTTAGGTTGAGTGCTTTGTCTGCGTGGTTGATTGCTTCATTGATGTATGTTTCGGCTTTATTATATTTTTTTTCCGCTATAGCAATCTTATGCATGCATTGATAAACTAAAGATAGATCTGGAAAATCACCCAGTTGTTTGATCTGATCTAGCCCTTTCTCAAAGAGTTCTTTGGCTTCTCCATAATGGCCTTCTTCATATTTCAAGATGCCATAATAGAGTATAGGCCTGACTAAAAAATTTTGATCTTTTATGTCATCTGCTGATGCAAATACTTGTGCAAAGTATCGTTTCGCTTCTGCATAGTCTTTGATTAATAGATTGATCTGGGCAAAGAGCGTTTTAGCAGTGGCAATGTATTCTATTCGATCAGGTCTGTTGCTGTATGATGCTAGCGCCAGATCAGCGTACTTATATGCCTGATTGTAGTCAGTCTTCTGAATGTATATGTTGGATAAATAGGTATAGACGAGCCCTAGGCTCAGGTATTTGTCAGTATCTTTTAGGATGGCGAGTGCCTGCTCGGCATTGTCCATGGCTTGAGCATAGTTTCCAAATTTTATCTCCAGGTGACACATCCGATTCAGAAGAATAGCATACTTGATGATGTCATGATGCTTATAGTAATCCATGATTTCAGTAGTCACCTGTTTGCACTGTTCTGCATTACCATAGAGTAAGTGATAGAGACTGAATTTGAATTTTAGATAATTTGTGATCGAATCATTTTCATAGGGCAAGGATTCTTTTATGAGCCGATCAGTCATTTGGATTGCTTGATTTAGATCATTATATCTGACTTCATTGATGAGGGCTAAGCTAGAATCTATATACTGTCCAAAATCGGTATTGTCGGTTGGCAGGGCATAGTATTTGGCGTAGCTGGTCGTACTGGCTGTGATGATCACTAACCACACAAAAATTATAGGAAATTGGAATTTGTTAATTGACTTCATATTGCATGAACGATGCATAAACCATGGTCATCCATCGTATCGATATTATTATAAATATGCAGTATATAGAAGTGTGTTGAAGTAAATATACAATAATAGAAGTGATTTCTGCCTGATTTGAGCTAAGAACTAAGAGTGCGTATATCAGTAAGGTACTAAAAGGATTGCGAGTATACTCAACGACTAACAGCTTGGCAAAGTGTGTGATTTATAGAGAGCGACTCATCCGAGATTTGGTGTCTTTTTTACATAGAAATACTGATTGATGTGTGAGAGTGTAGTCCGTCTTACACACATACACATGAACGTAGCATACGACATGCAAGATGCTGCTTGATAGGCATATCGGATAGAATGACTGGCTTCCTTTAAGAGAGACCCTGATGCTGTACCTCACCGGTCACCATATTCCACTGCCTGATGGTATATGATACCGCTACCTCATGGATGATGTATGGGTCGACCTCGATAAAAGCATGGATGCGAGCGACGTCTTCTACCTGGAAGATGATGATGGCGTCTTGCTGATCATCACAGGCCCCTCCCATGAGGAGCTCTCCACTGGTGATGTATTCTTTTAATAATTCGAAGTGTGCGGGTCTGTGCGGAGCCCGTCGTTCCATATATTCTTTATGTAGTTTGTAGTTGACGATGTAATACATTTGATGCTGATTTTAAATCTGTTATGATGCTTTTACTTTTTTCTTTAGAGCGAATAGTTCATCACGGTACTGAGCTGCAGAAATAAAATCGAGCTCCTTGGCGGCCTTCTTCATCTTGTGCTCTGTCTCTTTCATCAGCCGCTCCAGCTGGTCCCTGTCCATGTAGTTCACCACAGGGTCTGCAGCGATGGAGGGCTCACTGGATTCGATGTAGGCTTTGGACTTCTTGCCACCGCGAATATCCAAAATAGACTTTTGGTTGATGATCTGCTCCTTGGATTTGAATATGGTGGTCGGCTCGATGCTGTGTTTCTCATTGTAAGCCATCTGGATGGCACGTCTACGATTGGTCTCATCTATGGTGATCTGCATGCTGTCAGTGATCTTATCAGCGTAGAAGATGACGAGGCCATTCGAATTACGCGCTGCCCGGCCTGAGGTCTGTGTCAGTGATCGAGCATTTCGTAAGAAGCCCTCTTTGTCAGCATCCAGGATCGCGACCAGTGAGGCCTCAGGGATATCTAAACCTTCTCTCAGCAGATTGACTCCTACCAGGACATCGAACTCTCCCAGTCTCAGATCCCTGATGATCTCCACTCTGTCCAGGGTATCCACCTCTGAGTGAATGTACCTTACTTTGATGTCTAATTTCTGTAAGTACTTTGTCAGCTCTTCAGCCATGCGCTTAGTCAGGGTGGTGACCAAGACTCGCTCGTCCCGATCTATCCTGCCTGATATTTCCTCCAGCAAGTCATCGATCTGATTGAGACTGGGCCGTACGTCGATGGGTGGATCTAGCAGACCTGTTGGCCGCACGATCTGCTCCACGACTTCTCCCAGGGTCTGGTCCAGCTCATAGTCTCCAGGAGTGGCGCTGACATAGATCACTTGATTGATCATGCTGTCGAATTCGTCATAGTTCAGCGGTCGATTGTCCAGGGCGGAGGGCAGCCTGAATCCATAGTTGACCAGATTGATCTTTCTGGCTCTGTCACCACCCCACATGCCCCTGACCTGGGGGATGGTCACGTGGCTCTCATCGATCACCATGAGGTAGTCATCAGGGAAGTAGTCCAGCAGGCAGAAGGGTCTGGTGCCCGGTCGTCTCCCATCGAAGAATCGGGAATAATTCTCTATGCCATTGCAGTAGCCCAGCTCTCGCATCATCTCCAGGTCAAATGTGACTCGCTCCTTCACTCGCTTCGCCTCCAGAAATCGCCCCTCCGCCTCAAAGAACTTAGCGTGCTCTTCTAGCTCGTCCTCTATCTTACGTAGGATGCCGTGCAGCTTATCTTTTGGAGCTACATAGAGATTAGCTGGGAAGATGGCTGCATGATCCAGACTGGTGATGCGCTTACCAGACTCCAGCTCTATCTGGTCTATCTGCTCGATCTCGTCCCCGAAAAAGATGATGCGATAGCCATAGTCCACGTAAGGCAGGTGGATGTCCACAGTGTCCCCTTTCACGCGGAAGGTGCCTCGCTTAAATTCTGTCTCCGTCCTGGAGTATAGACTTTCCACCAGATTATAGAGGAAGGTATTCCGACTGATGACCTGGCCTTTCTCTATTCTGATGATGCTGTCTGCGTAATCTTCAGGATTTCCCATACCATAGATGCAGGACACGGAGGCGACGATGATGATGTCCCGCCTGCCAGAGAGCAGGGAGGAGGTGGCCCGAAGTCTCAGCTTATCCACTTGCTCATTGATGGAGAGATCCTTCTCGATATAGGTATCAGAGTAGGTGATGTATGCTTCTGGCTGATAGTAGTCATAGTAGGATACGAAATACTCCACTGCATTATCAGGGAAAAATTCTGTGAATTCTGCGTAGAGTTGGGCGGTGAGGGTCTTGTTATGAGTCAGGACCAGCACTGGCTTGTTGACTTCTGCTATCACATTAGCCACCGTGAATGTCTTCCCTGATCCCGTAACACCGAGCAAGACCTGCTGTCCTTCCTGCGCATTAATGCCTCGGACTAGTTTATCGATCGCTTGAGGCTGGTCACCTGTTGGACTGTATTCTGATGTTAGTTTAAATGCCATATATGTCGGTCGCTGATTTATAGCCAGTCAAATAACTTTTTTCGAGTAGAATTTGTTTTCTTTATTTGATGATGACTGTACGGCTAAATTACAAATCCTACGGAGAAGGACCACCCCTCATCATTCTGCATGGCTTATTTGGCATGTTGGATAACTGGCAGACGCTGGCGCGACAATTTGCGGAGCATTATACGGTATACCTGCTGGATATCAGGGATCATGGTAAATCACCACACACCAGCTCCTTCAGCTACGATGCTGCAGCGGCGGACATCAAGGTCTTTATGACAGAGCAGGGCCTTAGCAAAGCACACATCATGGGTCACTCCATGGGAGGCAAGGTGGCTATGGTGTTCTGTGAGCAGTATGGTGTTATGGTGGACAAGCTCATTGTGGTAGACATTGCACCTAAGGCGTATGATGGTGGTCACGAAGCGATATTTGATGCCATATTGTCCTTAGACATAGAGAGAGTCGAAAGCCGCTCCGAAGTGGACCTCCAGCTAGCACGTAGCATTATGGATAAAGGTGTCAGGCAGTTTTTAATGAAAAATCTGACCAGGCGGCCTGAGGGTGGTTATACCTGGAAAGCTAATTTTAAGCTGCTCCGAGACAGCTATCCAGAGATTATGTCAGCGGTATTAGAAGGCTCAGTGATCGAGCATGATGCCCTATTCATTAAGGGAGGCGCATCACATTATATACTGGACGAAGACCTGGAGCAGATTCAGCAGCGGTTCTCCCATGCCACACTACAGCGTGTCGCAGGAGCCGGTCACTGGGTACACGCCCAGAAGCCTGATGAACTTTTACAGCTAGTCAATCATTTCTTAGCGTAGGGATCATTATACATTTTACTCAATAATCTGTCAGCCATGTTTAATAAAATCATCACCGCACTACTCATTTTGGTCATTGCCTTTTTTGGCTATCAAAAATTCTTAAAGACATCTGATGTAGAGCATGGCAATGCAGCACCTGCCATCCAGACTCATCTCGTGACTGGGGAGCCTTTTGCTTTAGCGGATCTGAAGGGTCAGTATGTGCTCCTGGATTTTTGGGCCTCCTGGTGTGGTCCCTGCATCAAGGATAGTCCGAAGATCGTCTCACTGTATGATAAGTATCACGGCAAGTCATTTAAGGATGCTGATGGGTTCGAGGTGGTGACGGTGGCCTTAGAGAAGCGCGAGAATGCCAGTCTGAAAGCGGCCCAACGATTTGGCTTCGGCTGGAAGCATCAGATCGAAGAGGCTGTGAAGTTTGTCAGATTCTCGGAGATCGCCAGTGCCTATGATGTCACTGAGATTCCGACCAAGTTTCTCATCAATCCTGCTGGGGAGATCATCGGCGTGGACCTGACAGCGGAAGATATGGACCGGCTACTTTCTGGCAGATTAAACTGATTTTCAGCCAAATAAACATAGTTTTTGAGGGATTCATGACAATATGTCGCACCATCAAGAATGGCAGCGATATTGCATGTATTTGATGGTGTTACGTAAATATTTTAAAATGGCTAAGAAGGATACAGATAATCAACAAGATTTAGAAAACACTGAAGCACAGGAAGACAAGAAAAAGAAGTCGACCAAGCGAAAGTCAAAAACGGAAAAACTGCAAGACGAGATCACAGAGCTAAAGCAAGAGCTGGGGGAGTCCAAGGATAAATACCTGAGGCTCTATGCAGAGTTTGATAATTTTAAAAAGCGATCACTGCGCGAGAAGATCGACTATATGAAGACGGCTTCTTCGGGGACGGTGAAGGCCCTGCTGCCAGTCCTGGATGACTTTGACCGTGCGAAGAAAAGTGCGGATGATGAGGCCACAGAAGAGTTCTTCTCGGAGGGTGTCATGATGATCTATAATAAGATACATACCACGCTCAAAGCGCAAGGTCTAGAAGCTATGGTATCTACTGGTGAGCCTTTTGATCCAGAACTACACGAAGCAGTCACGGAGATACCAGCCCCCTCGGAAGAGATGAAGGGTAAGGTCATCGATACCATCGAAAGTGGCTATCTACTAAAAGAAAAAATCATCAGGCACGCTAAAGTGGTCGTGGGTAAATAATCATCAATTAGAAACCTAAAGACCAACATTAAAACATCAACATGGCGAAAAGAGATTTTTACGAAATATTAGGCGTCAGCAAGAGCGCTGATCAAGCTGAAATCAAGAAGGCTTATCGAAAGGTGGCGCTGAAATATCACCCAGATCGAAATCCAGATAACAAGGAAGCAGAAGAAAACTTCAAAGAAGCGGCTGAAGCTTACGAAATACTGAGTGATGAAGATAAGAAAGCCAGATACGATCGCTATGGCCACGCTGGTGTAGATCAGAACATGGGCGGCGGCGGAGGATTCCGAGGTGGGATGACCATGGAGGATATCTTCGACCAGTTTGGCGATGTATTCGGTAATTCTGGCAGCCCTTTTGAGAGCTTCTTCGGTGGAGGTTCACGCAGAGGTGGCGCCAGAGCACGCGGACAGCGGGGCTCTAATCTGAGGATTAAGGTAGCACTCACCCTGGAAGAAATAGAAGAGGGCGTCACTAAAAAAATAAAAGTCAAAAAGCAGAGTGAGTGCGACAGCTGCAATGGCTCAGGAGCAAAAGACAGCGCCTCCGTCAAGACCTGTGGCACCTGCAATGGCTCTGGATATGTCAGGCAAGTGAAGAGCACCTTCTTAGGCCAGATGCAGACGACAGCTGCCTGTCCGACCTGCAATGGCTCAGGCCAGTCTATCACGGCTAACTGTACCACTTGTAAGGGCGAGGGCAGAAAGTATTCTGAAGAGGTACTGGAGATAGAGATTCCTGCCGGGGTGCAGGAGGGCATGCAGCTCTCCATGCGAGGCAATGGTAATGCGGGTAAGAATGGTGGTCCAGCGGGAGACCTCTTAATCAACATACAAGAAAAAGAACACGAGTTTTTGGCCAGGGATGATCAGAATGTCATTTTTGATCTCTTTCTCAATTTTGCCGATGCCACACTGGGTACATCCGTAGAGGTGCCCACGCTAGGCGGTAAGGTGAAGATCAAGATTCCACCAGGGACACAGGCGGGTAAGATATTCAGGCTGAGAGGGAAGGGTCTGCCATCCGTACAGGCTTATGGGAAAGGTGATCAGCTTATCAATGTCAATATCTGGACACCGAAGAAGGTTTCCAAAGAGGAAGAGAAGATCTTGAACAAACTGAAAGAGTCTCCTAATTTCATTCCCAGCCCTGGTAAGACGGATAAGGGATTCTTCGAGCGGATGAAAGATTATTTTGATTAATCACTCCAGACCATCACATCTATGAAGTTAGGGATATGCTTATGTCTGATCTTATGTCTATTCGCCTGCAGTGAAGCGGTCTTTTATCAGCAATCCTACGATCTATCCCCAGATGGCTGGAGCTATGAGGATAAGCAGCAGTTTAGCTTTGAATCTATAGATAGCCTCAGCACCTATGATATTACCTTAGACATCCTGCATGATGATGCCTATGGCTATGAGAATCTGTATATTCTGATTAAGACCACATTCCCCGATGGTCAGCTGGTAGAGGATATGGTGTCTATACCATTCCTGAGCCCCACAGGATCTTGGCAAGGGAAGAAGCATCAGGAGAATAGATTGCTCCGCGTATACCTCCAGCAGCAAGTGAAGCTGCAGCAAGTCGGCACATACAGCATTTCCATAGAACAACACTCGCGCGATAAAGTCTTGCAGGGCATTAAGCAGCTGAGTCTATCACTGCTTCCCGTAGCTGCCTAGTTTTTTACCTTACCCAGGCGTTTATAGTACATCTGTGCTCTTACTTTATGGGACGCTTCCTAATATGTAGTTCAGAATTTTATCTATCTGGTTTACTGGAGATACGATAGGCATCCTTAAGAGCTGACTCATAATCTTGAGTCGTGGAGGAGATAAACATAAGCATACTACATATCATACTTATAGTTCTACCTTAGCAAGCATGGCTGCAAAAATTCAAAGTACGTCATTGTGTCTTAGATGCTGCTATCAACTTACCATTCGGATGATGAATCTTGGTAGGCAGCTGATCCGACATTGAATTATTAAACATATATCATGAAGTACCTTTATTTCTCCCTCATTTTGCTACTGATTGCCGGCTGTACAGATGCTACCAAGACCAGTGATCAAGACGCTGCACAAATCGCTACAGCGGAGCAGGACCGGAAAGATGTAACTCGAAATGAAAACAAAAACCTCTATTGGGGAGACACTCACTTACACACGAATTATTCCAGCGATGCTTTCCTTTTTGGCACCATCATGGCCAGTCCTGATGAGGCTTTTCGCTTTGCTAAAGGGGAGATCATGACCTACCCGCCTACGGGGGAGAAGATTCAGATCAATCGGCCGCTGGACTTTCTCGTTGTGACAGATCATGCAGAGGGGCTAGGCACCATGCTCAAGGCCAGAAATAAAGATGAACTACTGATGAGTACGGAGGCTGGCAGACGTTTAGCGAAGATCGTAGAGGGTAAGCCAGGTATACCTATGTTCTTAAAATGGCTGAGAGCTAAAAATCTGGGAGAAACTGGACTGACTGAGATCGATACGGGTCAGGTGATGCGTACCATCTGGGAAGAGCATAATCAGTATGCCGATGATCATAATGAACCAGGCAAATTTTCTGCCTTCATCGGCTGGGAGTGGACCTCCACGCTCAATGGTAATAACTTGCACCGCGTCCTATTCACACCGCAGGATGCCTCGGTGGCGGATCAGTTTTTGCCCTATTCTGCTACACATAGCTCCCATCCAGAAGACCTCTGGCAGTGGCTGGAAGAGACCACGGAGCGATACGATGTAGAGCTGGTCTCCATCCCGCATAACTCTAATGTGAGTGGAGGACTGATGTTTCCTGATGATCAGGATTCTAAGGGTCAGGCGCTAGATGTCTCCTATGCTAAGACGCGCGCTAAGTGGGAACCCATCGTAGAGATTACGCAGATTAAAGGCACATCTGAGGCTCACCCCAAATTTTCGCCGACTGACGAATTTGCCAATTTTGAATTGTGGGATATCCTCCTGAAATCCAATGGAGGTAAGCAAGCATCCCGCTCTAATCCGCAGAGAGCTGACTTCGTACGCTATGCCCTGCAAGATGGGCTAAAGCTGGAAGAATCATTAGGAGAGAATCCGTATAAGTTTGGACTCATTGGCTCATCGGATACCCATACGGCCTTATCCTCTGTAGAGGAAGATAACTTCACGGGTAAGAATCTGATGGACGGTGGAGCAGCAGATAAGTCAGCGTCATGGATCTATGATATCAAGCACTTGGACTTTTCAGCGGCGGGCTATGCAGCCGTCTGGGCAGAGAGTAATACGCGTCGAGACATCTATGACGCCTTCATCCGTAAAGAGGTATACGGCACCACGGGATCTCGCATTCAGCTGAGGGTTTTCGGAGGCTGGGACTACTCGCAGAGTGAGCTGGATGCCCCTGACTACGTCGACACAGGCTACCAGAAAGGTGTGCCTATGGGCAGCGATATCAGCGGCTCCAATGGTAAGCCGCTGCAGCTTATGATACACGCCGCTAAAGATCCGAAGGGGGCTCATCTGGACAGGATTCAAGTAGTGAAGTCTTGGGTGGATGCGGGGCAGCCAGTAGAAAAGATATATGACGTGGCTTGGTCAGGTGACAGGCAGCTTAACGCAGCGGGAAAACTGCCACCAGTGGAAAGTACCGTGGACCTTAAGACTGGCAGCTATGACAATCGGACAGGGGAGGCTGAGCTATCAGTCATCTGGGAAGACCCTGAGTTTATAGCAGACAAGAGAGCTGTCTACTACGTGAGGGTCTTAGAGATACCGACACCCAGATTTTCGACATTGGCCGCTGTCAAGCTGGGCGAAGACCCCTGGGCAGGAGCAGATCCTGTGATCCAAGAGCGGGCTTATTCTTCTCCTATCTGGTACACACCTTAATCGATAGATCAGATGCTGTATAAACTGATGCGCGAGCCTTTAATTCATTTTTTGTTGGCTGGGTTTCTGTTGTTCCTCTATTGTAAGTCCTGCAGCTCAGCGACTGGTGTGGATGATGAGATCGAGGTCACCCAGGAGTCGCTGCTGTCATACATGCAGTATCAGTCTAAAGCCTTTAATCCAGATGTCTTTCAAGAAAAATTTGAGCAATTCTCCGCTTCCGAAAAAGAAGAGATGGTCCAAAATTATCTGCGAGACGAGGCTCTATACCGAGAGGCAATCGCCATTGGTTTAGACCAAAATGATTTTGTGATCAAGCGGCGCATCATCCAAAAGATGGAATTTATTTTAGATGATTTTGACGTCTCTGACGTGGAGATCGAAGCTGATAGTCTGGAGGCATTCTACGACTCAAACGAGCAACGCTATTTTCGTCCTAAGCTCTACACTTTTACGCATGTCTATTTTAACTCAGCAGGGGATACACGGGCACGGGCAGCTGGTTTTCTTATTCAGCATGGCAGTCAGGGGATGTCGGCATCGGAGAGCTTACCTTATGGAGATCGCTTTCTATATCATCGGACCTATGCGGAGAAGACAGCTGATTTTTTAGAGGGTCATTTTGGTTCTGGCTTTGTGCAGGCTCTGGATGGACTCTTGCCAGATGAGGAGCGGTGGCAGGGACCCATCGAGTCGGATCATGGCACTCACCTCGTGCACCTGTCTCAGCGAGATCCCGCTAGTGTCCCTGAGCTGGATGAGATACGATCTGTAGTCGAGGCGGACTACCTCTCTCATCTGCGCAGGCAGCATCAACAGCGCAAGATCCAGAAGATCGTAGATCGATATAAAGTAGTCGAAGACTTATAATCCGGCTATGAGAAAGACACTCCTGATCAGCTGCCTGCTGCTACTGCTGCACACACTCCTTCAAGCTCACGAGAGTAGGCCTTTGTATCTAAAGATTCAGCTGGACTCCACCCAGACAGAGCTGGAGCTGTCAGTCCCGAATACGGTCAATGCCAAGAACCTACCGCTCATCTATCTGAATGACCAGCTACTTAATCAAGATGCCCAGTGGACTGCTTACAGCTCAGGCTTCAGGCAGCGGTGGAGGATCAATGACAGGCACATCAGCATCAAGGGCTCTATACTCAGAATAGAATTTCCCGTGTTTAATCCTGTACTTTCATCTATCGTGGCCATTAGCTTTCCTGATGGCACGGAGCAGATGCTGATTAAAGGGCCAGATGAAGGGTACCTCACGATTCCTCGGGATGCCAGTGTACAGGAAGTGCGCTACCAGTTTAGCTGGCTGGGCATCGAGCACATCTGGGCGGGAATAGATCATCTGCTTTTTCTGATTTGCCTGATGATTATCTCAGGCTTCACCAGGCAGTTGCTTTTTGCTGTTTCTGGATTTACGCTGGCTCATTCTCTGACTTTGATTTTATCGACTTTAGATGTGCTAAGACTTCCTGTGCCTCTGATAGAATCCATCATTGCGCTGAGTATCGTCTTCCTGTGTTATGAGATCATTCATCATCATCAGGATAAAGATTCGCTGACTTATCGCTATCCCATCATTGCTGCTTCCCTGTTTGGCCTTCTGCATGGTATGGGCTTTGCGGCTGTTCTGCGCGAGATTGCTTTACCACAGCATCACCTGATCAGCTCCTTATTGTTTTTTAATGTAGGGGTAGAGCTGGGACAGGTCATGTTTATCGCTTTGGTCGTAGCTATCGTTTTTCTGTTGGACGCCGTATTAAGGGCTGTCATCTCAGTTCCTGTAAGAGCTAAGCTGATTTCGCTTGGGCTGCGTACTGCTATCTACATGGTGGGTATACTAGCCTCTTTCTGGATGTTTGAGCGGATCATATGAATCATGGGCTTGAGTACATGCCACTTATGTTGTTCCAAACTGTGATGGCCCTTTTCATTAAAAATCTATGAATTCATATAGACGCACTCTATGAATACATAGAGGTTTTAGCCATGGTGTTGATATAATTTTGAAGTGTCAGAAAGACTTCATTATTAAAATTAACGAACCATGATGTTTATGAAATACCTATCTCCGCATACCCGATTACTCACTGCAGTACTATTATTTGCTTCTTGGAATGTCGGAAGCAGCCAAATAAAGGAATCAGAAGTCTTACCAGAAGGCATCGTCTTTCCCAGATTAAATACAGCTCAGCGAAATGCGCTCACGGCGATCCAAGGGCAATGCATTTATAATACCCAGTCGAAAGCGATAGAGTGCTATGATGGTACTAATTGGCTGGGCAGTGCTACGGGTGTTTCTCCTGTGATTTCAGATGCGGATGGAGATACTCAGCTGCAGGTAGAGGCCAGTCCTGATGCGGATGAGATCCGTGTTACAGTCGCAGGGACTGATGTGATGACCCATGACGGACAGACACTCCATCTGCTGAATACCGGAGAGTCTGTCTTCATCGGTGAGAACGCCGGGGCAGCAGATGATCTAAGTGCTAATCAAAATACCTTCTTGGGATACCGTGCTGGAGAGGACAATGTGACTGGATCGCAGAATGTTGCTATTGGTAATCAAGCGATGAGAGAAAATCAATCAGGTGGAATCAATATTGCCATTGGTAAAGAAGCCATGGCTAAAAACCTGTCCGCTTCCAATAACATTGCGATTGGTCATAATGCGGGTAGAGACATCTCGGGATTGACTACTAAAAATACCATTATCGGAGGCTTTGCAGGATTCAATCATACTGAAGGGGGACAGAATACGATACTGGGTTACGAAGCGGGTAAGTCGTTAGCCAGAGGCGGGCACAATACGTTTTTAGGTTATCAAGCAGGATTTAGAGCAAATGCCTCAGGTGTGACAGGTTCTTTTCCTCGTACTTTTCACAATGTTTTTATTGGTTCTCGGACAGGAAGTCAATTCAAAGAAGGCGCCTTTAATACATTAATCAGTGCAACTGGATTGACAGAGGGATCAAATAATATAATCATGGGTTTTCAAGTTTCGGGGGAGGCTGATCGTAATGTCATGATTGGACAAGGCGAAGATATGATGACACCTGCGCATGATAACACCATGATAGGCCATAGATCAGGTAAATTTTGGGGAAATAATGTACCTGGACCGACTCGGTATAACACATTCGTGGGAAGGAGGTCTGGTCCAAGTCAGAGTGGATCATTTGGGGTCGTACTCGGTTCATATACACAGGAGTTTATGCGTGGTGGAGGCTTGAATAATGTGGTCATCGGGAATAATGCTAGTGCGAAGTATTATAATGAAATCTATCACCATAGACTCATCATCGAATCGGATACGACATACCTGAATAACACACCGAACGATCCCCTGATCTATGGCGAATTTGATAATGATGTATTGCGCATCAATGGGACACTGTCTGTCAGAGATATGCCTGTGGCTGCTAGTACGATGGACATCCGAGCGACGGCTAGCGGACAGCTGGTATTATCCAGTTCTGATGCCAGACTCAAGTATGATATCAAGTCCATCACGAATGCTCTTGATAAAGTCACTCAGCTGAGGGGTGTCTCATTCAAGTGGAATGATGATCCAGCATCTGGAGAACAGCTGGGACTCATCGCACAGGAAGTGAAAGAAGTCGTCCCTGAATTAGTCAATGATGTGCATGGACTCTATGGTGTCGATTATACGGAGACGATCGGTCTATTAGTCGAAGCAATTAAAGAGTTACATCAGAAAGTCGCAGAACTGGAAAAAGCCTTGGAAAAGTAATCATAGAAGGCTGCTATTTTAATTAGGATGAGCTGGTCGCAACTGTTATGACCAAGGACCGTATCAGCAGTGTCATGAGTCTGGCACTGCTTCTATGATCAGCGCTGGTGCTCTATTCAGTGACTCAGAGTAAAATGATAGGACCAAACCCGAGAATGAATTAGGTAATAGTGGAAGGTCATTCTGACAATTCGTACTATCTCCAAGCCTTTAATTCAAATACTTTAAT
>CALFUK010000118.1 GCA_937929945.1 uncultured Saprospiraceae bacterium | reverse complement strand
GGTGTAGCTCATGGTGGTACCATCGACTCGCTTGGCTTGTGAGAGAAGATCAGTACCAGGTAGATAAGTGTACTCCTTGACATAATTAATGTAAGTGTCTTTCTTGAGCTGACCTGAGGCAGTCCATTCAAATGATTGATTATCCCAATTGTGATAATTCATAACTGATGGCTGGCCGACAGCTGCATCGTAGCTGCTGACGGTGTACTGAGGCTCCCAGTCAGGTGTCAAGTAGGTCGTGCCATTAGGTTTAAAGGTCTCTTCCCAGCGATCACCTTTCTCTGGATAGATGGCTGAGCCAAAGTTTTTCCAGAGTGTTCTTGAACCGTCTATTCGATTAGCTTCGGTAAGACTACCGATGTACTTCTCAGTCTTCCAGGGTGGTAAGATGAGATTTTGATCTTTCATGGTGGTGCCAATGGTATTGTCCTGATCTGACTTATAATCTTCTGGATAGCTGTACTCGGTAATATGGGCTAAGCCATCAGAATTAGTGATGGTGTGGGTCTTCGGACTGTAGTGGCCAGCGGCTGTGTCATAGGTATAGCTCTCTGTGGTGGTGACGCCGTCTTGCATGGTGGTCTTGCTGCCTAAGAGGTACCAACCGGAGCGGGGTGCGTAGCCGCGGCCAGTAGCTGTATATTTTACGGGTTTTAATATTGAGGTCTGCTCTATACAGCTGCCAAAACACATGGCCTTAAGGACAACACTTGAAGATCCTGCATAGCCAGCACTGATGGATCTTTCATACATCTCTGACCTGACCAGATTTGATAATGTGTCATACATCTTCTTCGACAATAACTCTCCATTAGAAAAATTATATACTCGTGGCGGAATGACATAGTTAAAATGATCGCCTAATGGATAGCTCACTCCTTGCGGAAGTGTCACGGCCGTAGGTGTGCTAAAGGGATTAGGGTCTGAATTAAAGACGTACTCCGTAACTCCCATGCCTGCCACTGATTCTAGCACTCTGCGGTATACGATATGGCGGCCTTCATACTGGCTTAAGTTAGTCATCGGAAAGCTGCGCCATTCTAACATATCCACATTAGAACCAGATGCACAATCATCTAAGTCAACATCCAGCGCTGACATAGCATACACAGGACTGCTCAGCAGTACACCACTCGATAGACTATTGGTCGATGACATAGAGTAGTCATAGCTCTTAATGATATCTCTATCTTGGCTGATGCCATCATGACTCCTGATCTCTTTGATCCTTAGACCTCCGATGATGAGGTTAGTCAGCTCTGGATTGATGACTGTCATTGATATCTCTCCTCTGCCATCCTCAGAGATCAATCTGAATTCATAATATTCTCCTACTTCTATCGTATTACCTGATATAAGTATACTAGTCAAAGGAATACTCGGACTTGTCGCTGACATACTACCTGTGGGTAACACCAATTGGGTGAAGCCTATCAAGGTAGCCCCTCGATATACCTGCACTTCTACATTAGGCTGTACCCCATTGGTACAAATATTGGGTGGGTCTGTGATATTTAAAACAATTGAAGCGGAGTTAATCTGGGATACAGATGTGAATGACACTGGTGTGGTCGTTTCCGTCTGTTCGCCACAACAATCAGGGCCTAATGTACCGCAGGTAGACACCCCGTCTATCAGCTCAGATGTAGAAGACGCGACATCTACACCACTAGCACTGTGGGGCTCGTACGTAAATGTACGTGTGCCTTTGTGGGGATAGGTGATCTGGCTCAATATTCCATATTTCATCTCATCCATATCGGCACTTCTATCGGCGCAGCCATAAGATACGAATCCTGCACCAGCAAATAGCTCTGTGCTCGGTACGAGTACTTCCAAGTTGTCATTCCCTATCTTACCATTGTAATATCCATGATGATCTATGCGCTTAGATAGTCTGTGAGGCATGAACTGACTGCTATCTGAATTTAATGGTGCGTCATAGCTAAATACATATGGTGCCACGCTTTGTGAGCCATTACATGATATTTCTGTCAATGCATCTAACTTTAATCGCTTACCATAAGGTAGTGATGAGGCATCTGGATCTATAAAATAACTATACCCAAAACTATACCTTTTGCAATATTGACCTGTCGTATATCTTATCTGATTAAGACGGTAGGCTGTACTACCTAAATCTGGCCTAACTGTATTAGAAATGAATGATAGCCTCTTCGTCTGACTCCCAGTGGTAATACCTGTGAGACGACAGCCTATGGTTGATTGGACATTGTATTTATATGTACTATTATTTATCACATCCATTCCTTTGCTTCCAGGGCATGTGACTACTGAACCGGATCGCTTGATACACGTAGACAGGCTCTTATAACTATAAGACTCTGGCGTATACTGAAAGTATATCTGATCGACGCCATCATAGGTCTCTATTTTTAATAGTTTCCACTCGGTGATGTGTTTATCTATACTGCTATTCACTTGTACTGACACTCTGGCTGAGATACCATTGTCTTGGCCAAATGTATAGCGCGTACCATCTGGTGTAGTCACGACGAACCCTGCAAAAATGGTTTGTGCAACATTTTCGATCAGCTCAATCTTCAACTGTGAAGTCCTGTCTATCAGCTCTATTTTTTTGCCTCGATCAATAAAAAATTTGGCACTCTGCGCCGGTAGATTGATCACGAAAATATCTGGCTCTGTATCAATATCTGTCATCACAATTTTATCTGAACAAAAAGCGCCTATATTGCCACTGCTAAATGGCGGGCCAAAAAATCCGCCTGGGCCTTCGTCTTGAAGATCCATGACCGTCCTGGAAATGCTCCCCCCTGCATTCAGACTCCAACCTAAGCCGACCCAGCTGGCCATTTGACTCACCTTGATCCCAGATGCATGATAGTCTAATGTCACTGGTAAGTATAGCTTACCCTCCTCTATGCCTTGCAGAGGTATACTGATCGATGGTGTTCCTGTGACATACCCCACAGGAATATCTGCATATTGGCCTAATGCAGCTGCATCTGGTGTGGGCTGGACAACATCGCCCACCAAGGTATTGATAGGCTGTGCTACAGCGTGGTAGGACGAAGCTAAGGATATGAGTAAGATGATGCAGTAGCTGAGCTGCTGCAACTGTTGGGCGATGGCGCTTCTTTTCTGATGTTCTATCATGTTCTAACTTTTAAATTAATACAACAGTAATTCTCAACGCGGGGGAACGGCTGAAATAGAATTTACAGTCCAGTGCTAAAAGCAAGGAAGTAAAGTCTTTCACCCTTAATATATTTAATTATTCAGATATGAAAGAAGGATGGCCGTAAGAGTCTGCAACTTTAACAGCGGAAGTGAAGACATGGACTATCTAAAAAAGGGCTCTATTTAACATAACGAAAGTTATGGGTAAGTTGTAATATATTGATTATCAGCTTATTAAAATCTACATTTCACGTAGTGATTATTATTCTAACATATTCAGTATATTTTGATCCATGACCTTCATCACCTACCTACATAAAGATAAATGGATCATCAGAGTCTCTGGCCATGATGGACGCTACCTGCTGGAAGACACCAATGATCTGTGGGACTCATAGCAGCTCAAATATTATGAAAGCAAGGAAGAACGACTCAAAGTGCTAACTCCATGGTTCTCAGAAAAAGCATTTGATTAAGTATGAACCTATGAGAGTCATCCAGCTATCAGACCAAATCACAACGTCAAAAATCACGGAATATTAAGCACCTTATGAATCTGCAGGCTAAGTTTCCACTGGGG
>CALFUK010000117.1 GCA_937929945.1 uncultured Saprospiraceae bacterium | reverse complement strand
CTGAATCTGATGTTATCGCCGAGTGGTCCATTCAGATTGTAGTCCAGTCTGTAATCAAATGATCCTGCGTTAGGATGGCCATCGTCCATGACATTATTGAATTTTGTCAAAGCGATACTTCCACCAAATTCGTCACCGCCGGTACGCTGAATCATATTCACAGCTCCAGCACCTGCAGCTCTTCCAAAGAGGGTAGCTCCACTACCTCTCACGACTTCTACTCGCTCTATGTTTTTATCTAGTGCCAGATACTCAGTCGTACCTGCTGAACGAGATGCGAATCCTGAAAGTGGAAGACCATCTAATAGCGTTGTCACATAGGTATTGCCTGACGGAAAGCCTCTGATGTTATAGTTAGATTTTCGTCCTTGGCTATTTTCTACAGTCACACCTGGAGTCGCTATCAGCGCTTCGGCTACTGACTCGGGCTGGATTATTGCCAACTCCTCTGAGCCAATGGTATTGATGGCCGTGGTCGTCTTGATCTTCCTTACAGGTTGTCGGGTAGCAGTGACGACGATATCAGAGAATGTGGTATTATCCATGTCCAAACTGACATTTATATTACCATTAGAGGTGACTGGTACATCTTGACCAATCATGCCGACGTAGCTTATATATAATACATCACCATCGGATGCATTCACATTAAAGTTACCGTCGAAATCTGTTATGCTTCCAGTATTGGTCCCTTTGACCAAAACGGAGGCTCCTATCAAGGGCTCACCATCACTATCTGTGACTGTTCCTGTGACGCTTTGAGCGTAGGTAAAAGAATAACCTGCCAAAATGATAAAGCAGATTATCAAAGAAGAGAGTTTAGTATTCATGCTAAATAGTTTGTTTCACATTTAATTGGAATAAATATATATAATTAACTTTGTTAATTGTTAACATAATTAACAAAAAATCATAAATTTGAAAAAATTAATATTTTAATGGAGCTGAAAATATTTCCAAAACATGTTGGCGTATGGGAAGGCACATACATCAGAATTAATCCTGACGGCAGTGTCAGAGATAAATGGAACTCGCGACTCACCATCAGGTGGGAAGGTCCCAGGGATTATCACCAAGTGAATGAATACATGTGGGACGATGGACACTATGAATGCCATGACTTCGGCGTATGCCAGTTTAATGATCAGGGAGAATTAATCTTTGACAATCCAAGAATTCTGGGTAAGGCTTGGGAGACGCATAATAGTATTGTCTTGACCTGGTCATACAGAGACAGGCCAGGATCTAATCTATATGAAATCATTGATCTGATCGGACCTGAGGATAAGCACCGCATCAGAGTTTGGAAGTGGGCTCAGGGTGACGAGTTTCAAGGTCTAACGATGATCGATGAGCGTCAGACAAAAACGGAAGCAGAAATCGATCCTCAGTTCTGGGTAGACTTACCAAGCAAGACGACGAATGGTCAGGCCTCGAGGTCGGATAAATAGATAGGCCACCTTATTATATAACTAAGACTGAATAAAGTAGAATTATGGGAATGACCATCACAGAAAAGATAATGGCTAAGCAAAGTGGCAGAGACAAAGTGGTGCCTGGAGAACTGGTCTGGGTAGATGTAGAATCTGTCATGACGATGGATTATTTAGGAAAGACCTGCTTTGATAAATTCAGATCGCTCGGTAAGACAGAAGTCTTTGATAAGAGTAAGGTTATCTGTGTCTCGGATCATCTCGTGCCTCCGCCCAATCAAAAATTTGCCACCATGCTCAATGAATGGCGAGAGGTGGTAAAGAAGCACGATATCGAATACTTCTATGACTTAGGTCGACAGGGGATTGCACACCAGATTATGGTCGAGCAGGGCCATGTCCTACCGGGTACCATCAGCATAGGTACTGACTCCCATGCGAATACCTATGGGGCCGCGGGCGCTGTCGGCAATGCCGTCGGTGTCACTGATGCAGCAGTGGCTATGGCTACGGGCAAAGCTTGGTTCAGAATACCAGAGGCTGTGAAATTTCACATCACAGGGGAGTGGCAGCCCTGGGTCATGGCGAAAGATCTAAGCTTGCACATTATGGGAATGATGCACTGGAATGGACACCTGATCTATAAGACATTAGAATTCACGGGGCCTGCGATCGAGTCGCTGGATATGGCAGGGCGAATGACCCTATGCAATATGACAGTAGACCTAGGAGCTAAAAATGGAATCATAGCTCCAGACCAAATCACCGCTGACTATCTGAAGGATGTAGCTAAGGGAGACTGGGAGATGATCAATAGCGATGAAGATGCTAGATATGAAGCCGTCTACGAAATAGATGTAACTGATCTGGTGCCTACAGTAGCGCTGCCTGATAAGCTCGATGATACTGTGACAGTAGATCAGCTGAAGGGTACAAAATTCAACAAGGCATTCGTCGGTACCTGTACGAACGGCCGCTTAGAAGACCTGGCCATGCTCGCTAAAATTCTAAAAGATAAACAAATACATAGAGACGTAAATATGATCGTGGTGCCAGCCAGCCAGACAGTCTATCTGGATGCTCTGAGGGCAGGCCACATAGAGACACTGATCATGGCAGGAGCAGCGGTGGATACACCCAGCTGTGCTGCCTGTGCGGGCATTCACACGGGAGTGGCAGGAGATGGAGACATTGTCCTATCTGCGGGTAATCGGAATATGAAGGGCAGAATGGGCAGTAAAAATGCACAGATATACCTTACCTCTCCCGCTGTAGTAGCTGCATCAGCCATTACTGGTGAGATCACTGATCCCAGAACCATCAGTATATAATACACATATGGTACAGATAATGGATACAAGTCTGTTTTTTTACATGGATACATCCAGCTCCAATATTTAATTAAATGAAGAGAAGAGAATTCTTACAACATTCTATACTTGCCGGGACGGCCATGGCTACTATGCCAGTGGCCTGTAGCTGCAAGATGGATGCAGAATTTCTCATTTTGGGGGCAGGGCTATCTGGCCTCTACATGGCCTACCTGCTACAGCAGGCTGGCAAGGACTATATGATCCTGGAAGGCAGTGACCGCATCGGCGGCAGGATGTATTATCATCCCAAGATCAAGCAGGACGTGGGCGGCAGAGGTATCGGCGATAAGTATAAGGAGGTGATGAGTCTGGTGAAGGCTCTGGATGTACCCCTCATTGACATCACCCAGTTCACTTCCAGTCCTAAGTCATATTACACTAATGGCGAGCTCAGAGCCACCTGGGAGGATCGATCTACTGATCCATCACTTCTGCAGTACACAGCACCACAGCCAGCACCGCAGCTGTCATCACTGAATGAGTGGTACCAAAAAGCCGATCTGGATCAATCCTACGCTGAGCAGCTGCGCGCCATGGGGAGGACAGATCAAGAAATTGAACTCATCAACATCAGTGCTAACTACAATGATGTGCATGAGACTTCTGCCATCAATGCGCTTCACAGTTCAGCCTTTAGAAAATTCAATGGCTCAAAGACGATCTATAATTTTGAAGGAGGTACGAAGACCTTCATTGATGCCTTAGCAGCCAGCCTGACTGGACCTGTAAAGACATCTAAATTCATCACCCACATCACGAATAAAGAGGACTGTGCCACCGTCAAATGCGCAGATGGTACGTCATACTGCGCACCTCATGTCATCTCTACTATGCCATTCTCTACACTGCGTGATGTAGCATGTGATATACCATTCAGCCAGAGTCAAAAGCAAGCCATCCATCAGTTAGGCTATACCAATATCACCCAAATACATCTCACTGCTGCTGAGCCATACTGGGAGGAAGACGGACTCGGGGCATCTATGTGGACCGACACACCGCTGGAAAGAATCATGACCATGGGATTTGGTGATGACAATATGAATCTGGTCTGCTGGGTGAATGGCAAAGGCACAGAATACATTGATCAAATGTCAGAATCAGAACTGGAAGCATATACGCTGAAGACACTCCATAAAATCAGGCCAGCTGCGGAGGGTAAGATAACATACACAGGATCCCACTCATGGGGTCAGTATAAATATAACAAGGGTGCCTACGCAGAATTTTCTGTGGGGCAGCCAGCACTATTCCAAGATATGATCAGGCCAGCAGGCAATGTCTATTTTGCAGGAGAGCACACGGCTAAAGAGTCCAGAGGCATTGAGGCAGCAGCAGAATCGGCCAGACAGGTCTTAGATTTATTTAAAAAAGAAAACATTATTGAATCATGATAGAAGGTAAATGTTGGGTGGCGGATGATTATGTCCTGGCCTATGAGATCATCATACAGCAATACTGGACTTCGCCCATTGATCCAGAAGATAATAGTAAGTGGGTCATGGCAGGAGTCAAAGAAGAATTCAACGCAGAAAATGCATTCAAAGACAGGGGCTACACCTTCATCGTAGCGGCGCATAATTTTGCGGGAGGTGGGAAGAGTATTGAGCACGTCATCGCAGGGCTGATGGGCGCTGGCATCAAAGCAGTTTTCGCAGATAGTTTCGCCAGGCTGCAGTTTAGAAATGCCATTAATTATGGGCTGCCCTTTGTGACCAGTAAGGACATCGCCATCAGCTGTGATACGGATGATGTCTTGCGCTATAACCCAGATACAGGACTGATCCAAAACCTGACGAAGGACAAAGAATTCCAATCACTACCAGCTGCTCCCTTCGTAGCAGAGGTAGGCGCTGTGGGAGGCCTCATGAATTACGTCAGAGATAAAATAGCTAAGGGAGAAGCCATAGGCTAATCCACACACGAGATAAAGCAGAAAAGATGAGAGAAAATCAATTGAAAAAAAGAATTGCAGCTGGAAAGACGGGCTACGGTGTGATATCACCGCTGACAGACCCCACCATCTGCGAGTATGTGGGCCTGAATGGCTATGACTACTATATGATCGACGGAGAACACGGAGCCATCTCCATCTCTGATGTGACGAATATGGTCAGAGCCTGTGAGCTCTATGGCTGCACACCGCTGGCCAGAATCAGAAGTGTGGATACCAAGCTGATCCTTCAATACATGGATGCGGGCGTGATGGGCGTGATGATGCCTTCTATAGACAATGTCGAAGATGTGCAGCGGCTGGTGGATGCGATCAAATACCCACCAGTGGGCAAGCGTGGCTTGGGGCCCGTGAGGGCTGCTGACTACATGCAGGGCAGCATGAGCCAAGCCGAATATGTATCATTCGCCAATGAGCAGACGCTGGTACTGCCTCAGATAGAGTCCATAGAATGCGTCAATAATTTGGAAGAGATCTGCAAAGTAGATGGGGTCGATGGATTCATCATCGGACCGAGAGACCTTGCCATGTCGATGGGATATTATGATGGGCCAGGACACGATGAAGTGAAGAAAATGCTCGATCATATATTTAAGACAGTGCTGGATAGTGGTAAGTTCTACGGGACCGTAGCTGGCACTGCGGAGCGCGCACAAGAGCTCACTAAGATGGGCGCCAGCATGATTCTTAACTCCGTACAGGGGCTGCTGAAAGGGTCATCAAAATCATTTTTAGCTAATCGACAAGCTTAACATTAATCACTCAAAATATAAATCAATGCCTTCAATCGTCGTCTTATTTAATTTGCAAGATGAAGCTGCCAAAGCCTCTTATGAAACATGGGCTAAGACCACTGACGTACCTACTGTAAAAGGCCTCGGATCCATCGATGACTTCAGAGTGTATCGCATGAATGAGGTCATGGGTACCGGAGAGAAGCCTCCATACCAGTACTGCGAAATTGTGGAAGTGAATGACATGGCAAAATTCGGAGAAGAGATATCTACCGAGACCATGCAGAAAGTAGCAGCAGAATTTCAAGAATTTGCGGATAATCCCATGTTTATCGTGTCAGATCATTTCGCTTGATGGCCTCATGCTACATCAGCTACTGACAGTCAATGAGATCAAAAATATAAAGAAGTGAAAAATCTAAAAGGAAAGACAGCCATCATCACCGGCTCTGGACGAAAGGGCGGGATAGGAGAGGCGATAGCCGTACTCCTGGCTAAGCGTGGGTGCCATGTGGTCATCTCAGATATAGGTACCGCTACTGGCAAGAACTTTAGCAAGAGCCATATCGGTACGACTTCAGAAATGAAGTCCATCGTAAAAGCGATCAAGGAGGCGAAGGGATCCGCCATCGCCATACCCTGTGATGTGCGCAAAGCGAAAAGTGTGAAGGAGATGGTCGATAAGACGGTGAAAAAATTCGGCAGTCTGGACATCATGGTCAATAATGCGGGAGTGGGCTACATCATGGAGCCTTTCGAAGAATTCAAAGAGGCCAGCTGGGATGCCGTACTGGATGTGAACCTGAAGGGAGCATTCCTCTGCTCTCAGGCTGCTGCAGTACAGATGATCAAACAGGGTAAAGGAGGCAGCATCATCAATATCGCCAGCCAAGCGGCTAAGAGCGGATTCCCCTACGCAGCGGCATATACAGCCTCCAAGCATGGCATGATCGGGCTGACTCGATCTAATGCGGTGGAGCTGGGCCAACATAAGATAAGAGTGAACGCCGTGTGTCCCAATCACATCACGACTGGCTTAGGACACTGGCAGAATAAGTTTTTCAGCGATAAGCTGGGCTTAGAATATGATGACTATTTACAAAGTATCAAGGATAAGAATCCGCTCGGCAGAACGGGGCAGGTGGATGACATCGCGAAGGCCGTCGCCTTCCTAGCTTCTAATGAAGCTTCCTACGTGACGGGCGAAGCGATGAATGTCAGTGGCGGAGAAGAATATCATTGATAAAAGGCAAGAGAATTACGATCTATTAAATAATTAATACAAAAACGTAAAGCTATCAAATTAGGAATAGACATAGGTGGGACATTCACAGATCTGGTGCTCTTTGATGATCAGGCTAAAATGCTGAGATTCACCAAGGCATTGACGACCTATCCTGATCCCACCATCGGTATATACAATGGCATAGCTGACCTGGAGAAAAAATTTGATCTGGATATCAGCCAGCTCGAAGCCATCGTACATGGCACCACCCTCATCACGAATGCCATCATAGAGAGAAAGGGATCCAAGACCGCTTTCATCACCACGAAGGGATTCGAAGATGTCTTAGAGATCGGTCGAGAGCTGAGGTATGACATTTATGATTTATTCTTGTCCATGCCCAAGCCACTCGTACCTCGTAATCTGAGGTACGGCGTCTCTGAACGCATCGATAAGAGCGGAGCAGTGCTGACACCGCTGAATGAGTCAGAACTGCAGGCGCTGGGCCAAGAGCTCATCAATGAAAAGGTGGAAGCTGTAGGTGTGTGCCTGCTCAATTCGTTTGCGAACACTTCCCACGAAGAAAAAATTGGTGCCTATCTCAGTGAGCATTTTCCTGATATATTCTTCAGTCTCTCCTCTGAGATCATGCCTGAAATCAGAGAATATGAGCGCAGCTCAGCTACAGCAATGAATGCCTATGTGCAGCCACTCACTGACCGCTACCTCAAGAAACTGGAAAAAGAGTTGGGCGAAAGAGGCTTCTCAGGTAAGCTGCTGATCATGAACTCGGCTGGAAGGCTGACGACCATCGATGGAGCCAGGAAGTCACCCATACAGCTTCTGGAGTCAGGACCGGCAGGCGGGTCCATGGCTGGCGTCTATTTTGGCAAACAAAAAAATAAAGAAAACCTACTCTGCTTCGATATGGGCGGGACGACGGCTAAAGCCTCACTCATCTTTGAGGGACGGCCAGAAATCTCCAATAACTTTGAGGCGGGGAGAGTGAAGCGATTCAAAAAGGGGAGTGGCCTGCCCGTCAGAATCCCAGTCATCGATATGATCGAGATAGGCGCGGGAGGGGGCAGTATCGCCAGAGTGGATAAGCTGGGCCTGCTCACCGTAGGACCAGACAGTGCCTCATCTACACCAGGGCCTGCGTGCTATGGGAGAGGAGGCGAAGATCCTACCGTTACAGATGCAGATCTCATTTTGGGCTATCTGAATGAAGACTTTTTTCTTGGTGGCACTATGTCACTGGACAAGGCTGCTGCGCACCGAGCCATAGAGCAAAAGCTCGCTATTCCACTAGGCATCTCCGTAGAAGAGGCAGCACATGGCATCCATAAGATCGTGAATGAAAATATGGCTAACGCATCCAGAGTACACGTACTGGAGAAGGGCATGGACCCAAGGCACTTTAGCATGATCGCCTTTGGTGGAGCTGGGCCAGTGCATGCATTCGGTGTCGCTGATCTGCTGAATGCGCCACAACTGATCATACCTGTGGGCGCAGGTGTCACATCTGCCGTTGGATTCTTGTTATCGCCCATCGCTCAAGAGGACATACACAGCCACATCTCAAATGTGGTTGAGACTGACTGGAGTGTCGTCAATGCATTCCTTAAAGAGATGGAAGAGAAAGGACGCGCATTCTTAATCGATTCTGGTGAGTCTCCCAGCCACGCTGTGGTGGAGCGCGTGGTAGAGATGCGCTATGAAGGTCAAGGCCATGAGATCACCATCGATCTACCAGAAGGCCAGCTGAATGAACTGAGCATACCTGAAATAGAGAATCGATTTAAAGCTGAATATGAATTTCGCTATACGAAGAGCATTGATGATGTGCCACTGCAATTTGTCACCTGGAGAGTCCTGGTGAAAGGGCACATACCAGAGATAGAAGTGAAGCAAGCTGACTTTTCTAGTAATGGCACTGATGCCTCCAAAGGCACCCGAAATGTGTATTTCGAATCAACTGGCTACATGGCCTGTCCTGTGTACGATCGCTATGCGCTACCAGAAGGATTCAAGGAGCATGGCCCCATGATCATCGAAGAGAAAGAAAGCACGACAGTCATCGGTCTCAACTGCGATGTCAGTATAGATAAATTTAGAAATATTGTAATCGACTACCAATGAGTAAGAAATACGATCTAATCATTATTGGAGCTGGCACCGCTGGTATGGCCTGCGCCATTCAGGCAGCCGAACGAGGTGCGACAGTAGCCGTGATCGAGAAGTCTCACCAGATAGGCGGTGCTATGCATTGGTCAGGCGGGCATATGAGCGCTGGTGGCACTCAGCTTCAGATCAGATCAGGTATAGAGGATAGCGTAGATGATCACTATGAAGACATCATCAGAATCAATAAGGGAAGTGGCGATCTGAAGCTGATCAGAAAAGCCGTGGAGGAAGCGCCACATACGCTGAATTGGCTGGATGATCTCAAATTTCCCTGGGCGCCAGAATGCCCCAGAATCATATACGGGCACGTGCCCTACACTAAGTCGAGAACACAGTACGGCGTAAATAAAGCCATCTCCATCTTTGATGCGATCAAACCACTGTGGGACAAAGGTGTGGATGCAGGTAGAATTCACTTGCATCTTCATGCGGACTTCTCCAGTGTCAGCCAGGTGGACGATCGATATAAGATCGTACACTATCAGTCTAATGGCCAAGAGCAGAGCTTAGAAGGTGAGCACATCGTAGTCACCTCAGGCGGCTATGGTAGTAATGCAGAGTACTTTAAAGAGAAGCATGGAGATATACCATACAGCTCGTCAGCCTATCCAGACTCTACGGGAGAAGTGATGATCTATATGGAGCAGCTCAATGCGGCGTTTAGAA
>CALFUK010000116.1 GCA_937929945.1 uncultured Saprospiraceae bacterium | reverse complement strand
GTGACAGAAGAGATGAAGCTGAGCTACCTATCGCCGCTCATGCTCAGGCACTTTGCCAGCTCTGGCATTATGTATGGCTGCATGGCGGGCATTGACGCCTGGCGGGATGCAGGATTGGAATTCTCAAATGATGAGCCGCAGTGGGATAGTGGATGCATCTTTGGTACAGGTGTGTCATCCGTGCAGAAGATGGCAGATGCCAGTACCCTCATTGATCAGGGTAAGATCAGGCGACTGGGCAGCAGCACTGCTGCGCAGACCATGGCCAGCGGCGTGAGTGCCTATCTCAATCATATCATTGGTTTTGGAAATCAGGTCACTACCAATAGCTCTGCCTGTACCACGGGAGCGGAGTCCGTCTTGATGGGCTACGAGCGCATCATGGCAGGACATGCCACCAAGTTACTGGTGGGCAGTTGCAGTGATCATGGCAAGTATATCTGGGGTGCATTTGATGCCATGAAGGTGATGAGCTACAAGCACAATGATCAGCCAGCTGAGGGTTCGCGCCCTCTGAGTGCATCAGCAGCAGGCTTCGTACCTGGGAGTGGGGCAGGCGCTCTGGTACTGGAGACGCTGGAGAGTGCGACGGCCAGAGGGGCTACCATATACGCAGAGCTGCTGGGTGGCCACGTGAACTCTGGCGGCCAGCGCGGGGGTGGGACGATGACGGCCCCTAATCCGATAGCCATCCAGAAGTGTATCAGCTCTGCTATGGAGAGTGCAGGCGTGGTCCCTTCTCATATAGATGTGATCAATGGGCACCTGACGGCTACCAGTAAGGATCCAGAAGAAGTGGAGAATTGGACTAAAGCGCTGGGACGAAGCGGCGCAGACTTTCCTTACATACACTCTTTGAAATCCATGATTGGGCATTGCATCGGTGCTGCTGGGAGTATTGAGTCCGTAGCAGCTGTGCTGGGGCTCTACCATGATTTTGTTTTTCCCAGCATCAATAGTGATGATCTGCACCCTAAGATCGGGGAGCTGATAGATCCAGCCAGAGTTCCACAGCGTGTGATCGAAAATGCTAAGACTAAAGTCGTGGCTAAGGCCAGTTTCGGATTTGGTGATGTAAATTGCTGTATCATCTATAAAAAGTATGACCATGAATAAGCAAGAACTGATTGATAAACTCAAAGTCATCGTCAAGCCGTACATACAAAATGAAGAGGCCTTCCAAGAGCTGCATGAGGAGACCCGATTCATCGAAGACCTGAAGATTAATTCTGCTAATCTGGTGGATGTGATCTTGGATGTCGAAGATGAGTTTGATATCGAGATCGCTGACGATGAGATGGAGCAGATGCTGGATGTGAAAACGTCTATGAGCATCATTACAAAAAAGATAGCTTGACTCATCAGCTATGATCGGTAATGATATAGTAGACCTGTCCATATCTCCAGTCAGTACTGGAGCCCGGCACAGGAGATTTTTAAATAAGGTATTTACCAAACAAGAAATTGAGCTGATTGATAACTCAAATCATAGGGCCGTGACAATCTGGACTCTCTGGTCTATTAAAGAGAGTGTCTATAAAGCCATTGTCAGAAAAGAAAGACTGATCAGGTATGCTCCTAAATCAATAGAGTGTATAATGCTCAATCATGTAGATGATCATTCATCTACAGCATCAGTAGATTATCAAGGCCAACGCTTTTCAGCTAGTACAAAAATTACTGGAGCATGTATCCATACCATCGCTGTGGATGAGCCTGTGACTATGGGCCAGGTCTACAGCGCCAGTTTTGATTTATCCTATAGCGACGATCCCGCTTCCTGTCTTGATGATGAGCTGATCAAGGCCCTTCATGGTTCCCACTGTCAGCCGCTGGTGCCAATTGAGATTCGGCGGGATGACTTGGGAATTCCTCAAGTGTATCGGGGTGAGGAGGAGCTCGCACTGTTATCCTTATCTCGTCATGGCAGGTATGGGGCTTTTGCTTATGCCTTGATCTAGGCGGAGGCGATTTTTATATTCTATAATTTTTGCCCTTGATCTATTGCAATATGGTCTCTTACGAATACACTTCCAGCTAAAGAATTAGCTCTTTCATACCTGTCTTAAGTGGACCAATCAGGCTGGAATGAGAGCCAGACGACATGACCGTTTCTGATGGAGCCACTGACACAACATTATGATTAGGTCTAGCTCGCGCCCGGCGGAATGAGTTTTACTTAGTTTAATCATGCAAAATTTGATGGTTAGGATCAGCATTAATATTTAATAATGCTGATTAGAATCATCAAATTATCTGAATTATGCTGATTAGGATCATCAAAAAGTAGTATTTGAGTCTAAAAATGATGCTTATGGGGCAAAATGATGAATGGAACCATCAAAAAATAGTATATTTGATGAATGGAATCAGCAGCATGGGAGAATATACGAGCTGACCATCTACAAGCGGTCGAATCCAGAGAAAGGCTATTTCGTCGGCCTCTGATTGATGAGATCGACTGGAGTGATCGACTCATCTTTATTTTGGGGGCAAGAGGCGTGGGTAAGACTACGATGATCTGCGAGCACCTGCACGAATCATTTGGTAGTGATCCTTCTGCGCTGTACGTTAGTATGGACTCTCTATCAGTGATTGATATTCGTCTGATTGATATCGCCATAGCCCACCACGAGAGGGGTGGCACTCACTTATTTATTGATGAGATCCATAAGTATCCTCAATGGAGCTTAGAGCTCAAGAACATCCATGACAGATACCGCAAGCTGCGTGTCGTAGCATCGGGCTCCAATATTTTAGAGATTCAAAAGGGCAAGGCGGACCTGAGTCGCAGGGGAGTGGACTACTACCTGCATGGCCTCAGCTTCAGAGAATTCATCGAAATAGAGAGTGGGGTAGAGCTGCCTTCCATTGGATTGCAAGATCTCTTAGAGGGGCATGTGGATTTTGCTCAGGAGATACAGCGTAAGGTAAAGCCTCTGCAATACTGGGATGACTACTTGCGCTTTGGATTCTATCCCTTCTACTTAGAAAATCGAAAATCCTACAGCCGTAAGCTTAATAATATTTTAAATCTGACCTTGGAGATTGATCTACCTCAGCTGCTTGGTGTGGACGTCTCCAAAGTGGACAAGATTAAAAAGCTCATCTATATCTTGACGACCCAAGTGCCCTTCATCCCCAATGTCACGAAGCTCAGCGAAACACTGGGTCTGGATCGAGCCACGCTGACGACCTACCTCCAATATTTAGAGAAGGCCTCTATCGCCTGCTTATTATGGAATAAGGGAAAGTCATACTCACTACTGACGAAGCCTGATAAAATATACCTGCACAATACAAATCTCTACTACCTCACGCGCAGTCAGATCAATACAGGGACTTTGAGAGAATGCTTCTTTGCCAGTCAGCTCAGTGGTCGGCATGAACTCCGCTTAGCCGAGAAGGGAGATTTTATCGTTGATGATCGGTACATCATAGAGGTAGGAGGCAAGAAGAAGAGATACAAGCAGATTGCAGATCTACCTGATAGCTATCTAGCGACTGATGACCTTATGGTGGGTGTGGGCAATCGAATTCCTCTGTGGGCTTTTGGTTTTTTAGCGCACTGATCTATCCCTATGGTTATGGCAATATAGCTGAGAGAAAATGATGGAGAATCACTGGTGAACCTGAAGTAAAGCTGAGCCATACTTTGTCGCTTGTGAGAAATCAAATTTTCAAACCTTATTAAACTATGTAATTACTTTTGTATTGATTAGATGTAGCGATTTCCAAACTCTCAAAATCTGTATATGCGAATTTCTGTGATTAGCGTCGTATGTTTTCTTCTTTTAGTGTCTTGCAATGCTCAGCCAGAGCACTCCAATATATGGATGAAAGGGCCTGGGCAAAGCTTTGGAGAATTATACAACCATAAATCGGTAGACAATGTGAGCCTTATTGTTTTTAGTTATGCCGAGCTGAGTAAAACCAGTGCTGGTACCTTTCCTGGTAGTGGGGAGCCCGCGGATCAGCTGGCACGCATCTATGAGGTCATGGGTCTTGATGCTTTGATCAATAGCAATCGCACTGTCGGGAATGCATTTGTAGAGTGGGGAGAGGCATTCGTAGGGGATAATCACAACTACTTTGCAGCTCGGATGCAAGCGGAAGGAGACGGTGGCAAAGTCTTTATCATGGTGACTATGCCAGATGATTCTTTTCGATGATCCGCTACAACAGAATCCAGATCCTGCAATCGTAAAAAAGGAAGCTAATGCTAATACGAAACTGGTAAAAGATTATATGCCATTATTGGTGAAGCGTGATCGGCGTGGTACTGAGCTATCTAACAACTGGCACTCTGGCGATGATGGTCTCTACGCTAATGCTGATGATCCCGGTTCTCCGCGGTTATTTTCGCTTCATGTTAGTTCTGATAAGGCTAGTTCCACTAAGCAGGCTATCGACTATATGCTGCGTCAAAGAGGAGTGAAGTCATTTAAATATTTGCCTCTGACAAAGATGGATGTCAGTAAAAAATTATTAGGCTCTGATCATTTCGTCACAGTAGGTCAGTCTATCCTGAATGGCCGAAAAGCACAATTATTTATTTCTTCGAGCCGAGCTAAGGGCAGTGATGTATATCGCATATTGGTCAGAGAGACGCCAGTAAAAGTGTATGAAAAGTGGGGAGGTATTGCGTCCATTCTTCTGAGTGAAGGTATTATCAATTCGACAGATACATTTGGTGATAAGCTGAAGGATGTAGCGAAAGCAGGTCCAAGACAACAGGTGAAGGTGTATGAGCTCGCCTATACCAAAATCATGAATCAACTAGCGCAGGGTATTATGATGGCTCAGGCCTCCACCACCATGAGGATGATGGAGCTGAACTATGACTTGATTCTGGGTGGAGATATATCGGATCCGTTTATTGGTAATTAGGTGACGACTGCATCATGGCTGGGGACTGGCAGATCGATGCCCCTTGGAGGAATCGAAAGAAAAAATTACATTTGCGCAAAAATAAGTAAGATGTTTTGTCATATACATATCATCCATAAAGTAGCTCAAGAGCTCCGTGCAGTGATTGCACCAGGGCCTGCTGAGCAAATTTTTGATGATGGGCAGCTGACATCTTTTCTATATGATATCTAGTACATAAGCATAAATAAAGAAAGATTAAAAAGCGTCCAGCATATGTTGGGCGCTTTTTTTTTTGCACTAATTTTTAAATATATGAATCAGTAATTAGAAAATATATCATTCAGCGTTGGAGCACAAACAATTGATAGGCAGACGATTGGAACAAGTGTCATAAATCACCATAAGTGAAACAGGATTGCTATGCTCAAAATTATTCATAACTAATTGATAATCAAATAATTATATCAAAATAAATTTGGAATTATCAAAGTAGTATTTATACATTTGCATCATCAAATAAATAAAAAATGACAATCGAAAATAGACATATAAATAATCTTCGAAATCAATTCGAAATCAGTGATGCACTGGTGATTGATCGAGAGAGATGGCGATATAGGGCGATGCTAAAATAAATGATTTGATATCATAAGATACCACATCACGATAGCCTCTCCTTATCATCAGGGAGAGGCTATTTTTTTGCGCTTTATTCTCTGATCATCGCTGATACACATACAGTGCTGTAACTCAATGGCCAGAGTATCCGACTGTCTACCGGAAAGTTGCGAGTTCGAATCTCGTCAGCACTGCCGGGGATATAATTCCAAACTTCTTATAACGATAAGAGGTGATGCATAAAAAATAAAAAAGTTTTGCTCCGTTCGTATAATGGCTAGTATCCCTGACTTTCTATCAGGAGATGAGGGTTCGATTCCCTCACGGAGTACCATGACTATATCCAGTGGTCTAAGGGTAGGATATGTGAATTTGGCTCACATGGTAGGGGTTCGACTCCCTTCTGGATATCTATATATGGAGGTGGCGGAAATGGCAGACGCGTCTGATTTAGAATCAGAATAGTGAGGGTTCAATTCCCTCTCTCCGTACATCAGTGTCTTTACAGGAACGAATAATAGATAGCTGTAAGACTAAGTGTAGGCGTCATAGGTGACGCAAGAAATAAAATAATTTATGACTCTTAATCAATCATTTTAAATAAGTAATCATGGAACTAACATTAGCAGATCACTATTATTTCAAGGCGGCGGATGATTATCCTTATAATCTTGAATCTGTGTCTGAAAATCTGAATTATGCTTTGAGTTACGATCCAGAGCATACGCAGGCACTCTGTCTGATGGGCAGGCTATTCATGTATAAGCTTAAGGACTATGGTATGGCTAAAACGTATTTTCAGAAGACCCTGATTAGCGATATGGATTATCCTGATACTTATAGGTACCTGAGCCTGCTGTATATCTGGACCGGAGATTATGAGAGTGCGGATACGCTTATTAAGCGAGCATTTAAAATCAAGGGAACGGACCCCAGTCATATATTGTATTTGCAAGCACTGATGTACGAATGTCAGGGTGACTGGTCTTCAGCGAAAGCGATTCTTAAAAAGGCTCAGCTAATATGCATCAACAGTATTGTCATAGCGAAAATAGAAGTGGCACATAAAAGAGTCAAATGCAAAATCAAGATGACTAAGTCAAAGAAACTAATGCTGGAAAAGCAATTGGCTACCATCAAATGATTACCGTAAGCGTCGTAAATAGATCAACCTGGTGGCCTTAGTTTATCTGGTAGAATACCTCAGTGTGGATGAGGAGAACAGGGTTCGAGTCCCGAGGTCACCCTTTGTTTTATCTGCGCACTATGATGGCGTAGCGCTGATGTAGTTATATGTCATTATCATCATAAGTGCACGGTGTGTGTAATGAAGATGCTCACGCATATGCATAGAAAAGGAGAATCATAGATACTCATAGTGGTCGAAAGTAATTGCTTGGAATTCATAATGATGAATCTCAGGACATGGAAAAAATACATCAGATGAATCGACTTATAGAAGTCACACTGGTGTGTAAAGGAATATAATCCGAGTGCGACTGAAGTCAGTGTTTCGTAGAGCACGGCAGTATCAGCCAGTAGGTAATGATATACTTGTCGAGTATAGGATTATATGCGTGGAAGTACGTGGGTTCGAATCCCACATCAGATTTTACCGATCTGTTAAGTTCAGTTGGTTAGAACGTCCGCTATTGGTTACAGGTTCAATCCCTGTTAGGACCATTGGTCCTATAGCTCAATTGGTAGAGCGATAGACTCTTAATCTATGATGGAGCGGCATCTCCTAAACTGCTACAACATTGAGTTTGGCTTTTATTGATTCCATGAGCTGGATCGTCAAGTGTGCGAGAGTACCATGCGATGCTTGGTCATAATCTATTGAAGCCTTTGTGACAATCAGGATACCGTCTATTAGTAGGTGATTGTATTACCGTGAGTGTAGCACTGGATTGCAGTGACTCACTCTGGATAGATTTAATCATTTCGATAGACTAAATGAAAGTTCCGGTTTTCGGAAGATGAAGCGATATAAGCCAAGCTCTTATTAATTTTTAATAGAAACAGTAAAATATCATATTATGAGACGTATCACGGTCAATGCCCATGAAGTGGCATTAGTAATGAAAAGACAGCGACTAGTCGAAGTCTTGACGGAAGGATCATACTGGATAGGTTTTAATAAATCTGTCAAGTACTACAGCACTGCAGATCCAGTAGACATCACTGATCAGTGGATGCTCATGCTAGAGCGTAGTGAGCTCAAGCAGATGCTAAGACTGGTACGTGTGTCAGATCACGAGCTCGGTGTAGAGACAAAGCAAGGGTTATTCTCTAGGCTGATAAATCCTGGTCTGTATGGCTACTGGAAATCAGCTGTGCAGTACGAGGTGCAGGTACTTGATCGCAGCTCATATGAGATCAAAGAAAATCTACCAGGACATCTGCTGCATCAGATTGTAGCGGCTCACTACATGGATGTGCATCGAGTCGAGGCGAATCATGTCGGTATGCTCTATGTGGATGGTGGCTTCATCGAGCAGCTGGAGGCAGGTACGTACCACTACTGGAGGACGGAGAAGACGCTCATGATCAAAATGGTGGACTGTAGAATCAGACAGATGAATATCAATGGTCAGGAGATTTTGACGAAGGATAAAGCAGGTATCAGGGTCAACTTCACCGCCCAGTATCAGGTGTATCAGATGGAGAAAGCAGTACTCGAGGCTAAGGACTACGAAGCTCAGATGCATACATCTATCCAGCTTTTGCTCCGTGAGTATATTGGTAAGATGACGCTTGACCAGTTGCTGGCTGATAAGGAGTCAGTCGGTCCTTATATAGTGAAGGCCGTCGAGACTCATGCTGCTCTTTTAGGCCTAGTGATCCTCTCGGCTGGTATCAAAGACGTGATTCTGCCCGGGGATGTGAAGGAGATTATGAATGAGGTACTGCTCGCGCAGAAGAAAGCGCAGGCGAACACCATTATGCGTCAAGAGGAGACGGCATCAACCAGAAGCTTACTGAATACAGCTAAGCTCATGGATGATAATGCCATGCTACTGAAGCTCAAAGAAATGGAGTACATGGAAAAAATCGCGGATCGAATCGGTGAGCTGACGGTCAATGGTGGTGGCCAAGTGATGGACCAGCTTAGAGAATTGATGATTTCTAAAGCTTGATGTGAGAGGATAACGACTTTACTCTACGGGACTACGGGGGCAGCAAGTAGCTGTCCCTTTATTCCTGTCTTATAATCATCTCATCATATAGAGCACGCTAATTCAGGAGCGAAAACAACACAACCACTGATTATGCTACTTGTCACTGTCTTACCATGTTCCATTCTAATATTTACAACCCAAACAGACGCGGTAGCCATAAGGATATATCTTCAAAAAAGGTCACTAAGAATAATACGATGACCATCGCTGCTACGAAGGGCAGCAGTGGCTTAATCACTTTAGAAACTGAGACCTGAGCCACACCCGCACCGACAAAGAGAATGGTGCCGACTGGTGGCGTACATAATCCAATGCACAGATTCAGTACCATGACAATACCAAAATGCACTGGGTCCATACCCAGTGTCGTGACGACAGGTAAAAATATGGGTGTAAAAATCAAGACCGCTGGTGTGATATCCATGAATGTACCGACGATTAATAAGGTCAGATTGATAATCAAAAAAATAAGAAACGGTGAACTCACCTGATCGATTAAGAAACCTGTCATCAACTGTGGTATGCTCTGAAATGAAAAAAGCCAAGACATTGCCATAGACGTACAGATGAGGAACATGACGATCGCCGTCGTCTTAGCACTTGCCAGTAGTATTTTAGGTAGGTCCTTTGTCTTAATAGTCCGATAAGAAAAGCCTAGTATCAAAGCGTAGAATACGGCTACAGCTGCTGCCTCTGTCGCAGTGAAAATACCTTTCACGATGCCACCGACAATAATCACCAGCATCAGAAGGCTGAAGAAGGCTTTTCTAAAATCACTGAGTAGCTGACTGAATCGGACTCTGTCACCCCGCTTAAAATCCTTGGTCGTAGCTGCATAGGCAGCGACCATCATTAGTGCTACACCGACTAATATACCTGGAAGATAGCCCGCGATGAATAGTGAGGCCACAGAAGCAGTCCCGCCACTGGCTAGGGCATAGACGATGAGTACATTACTCGGAGGAATCAGAAGACCAGTAGTCGATGAGGTGATATTTAGCGCGGCACTAAAGGGGCGAGGGAATCCTTCGTCTTCCATGCGGTCCGTCATGATACTACCTATGGCAGAAGCAGCTGCCACAGCAGATCCAGATATCGCACCGAAGAGCATAGCAGCTAATATATTCACGTAGGCCAGTCCACCAGGCAGACTGCCCATGAGTGATTTTGCAAAATTGATAAGCCGATTGGCGATACCACCTCGATTCATCAGCTCTCCCGCCAAGACGAAAAAGGGGATGGCCAAAAGTGCAAAGCTGTCTATACCCGTGGTCATTCGCTGGGCTATTGTGGTGATCGCTGGAAGGGGGGCAATATTCAGAAGAATGGTAATCACTGTGGAAATCCCGATACTATACGCCACTGGTACACCATAAGCGAGGAGCGAGAAAAAAACGACGAATAAGACGATGATACTGATGAGCTCTACTGGCATACTGATTTATTTTAAAGGAGTCTCTGCACTGTTAATCTTGCCAATCGTCTTAAAGTGATAGACAGAAAAATACATGATGAGTAATCCACTGATCGGCACGATGGCATACACATGTCCTAAGGAGATATGCATCGCTGGAGACACCTGACCTAAATATAGTGTGGTGTATACCAGATTACCTCCTCCTATGACCATCACGACCAGAGCAAAGACAAACATCAACACTTCTATCATTTGTGTGCGTCTTCTTAATTTTTCTGGACTTAATTTTCTCAGTAGTATGTCTATGGCGAGGTGCTCTCTTTTTCCATTGAGATAGGCTGCACCAAGGATGGACAGCCAGATCAATGCAAATCGAGCAAACTCCTCCGTGAATGAAAATGACCGACCCAAAATGTACCTGCTAAATACTTGCCACAATACATCCAGCACCAACAGGCCAAAAATAGAAATCAAAACGTATTCAATTATTTTATTTATCAAATCATACAATCTCATCATATGCCTTATATTTTAATTTAAAATTACCGACTGAATGTTTGTGACATATTGCCACGGTTAATTATTACTCTTTGGTGTCTTAATGATCTGCGTCATTGATGATTTTTAGATCTTTATTCATGGACTTGTATTTTTTCAACAATGCGTTTCATCTTTGGATCCGCTGAAAATGCTTCTAAGACAGGCTGTGTCTTTTCCGCAAATAGACTTTTATCTGGATAGATGATTTCGACATTAGCCTCTTTCAGTTTGATCATGCACTCTGCTACATTATCACTCCAAAATATTTTCTGAGCTTGTGCCGAGCTTTTGGCTGACTGCTTGATCCATCCTTGTTCTTGCTCGGTGAGTGTCTCCCAATATTTTGTGCCTATGACCAGGACATCTGGAATGGAGCTGTGCTCATCAATGGTATAGTATTTACAGATTTCATAATGACCAGATGTGACGAAAGATGGTGGATTGTTCTCCGCACCATCTACTACCTCTTGCTGTAGAGCTGTGTAGAGTTCGCCATAGGCCATGGGCGTAGCAGAGCCACCCATCTCATTTACCATGTCCACTGACATCTGGTGATTCATCACCCTGATCTTGAGTCCTTGTAAATCTGCAGGTGTCCTGATAGGTTTATTCTTGGTATAAAAATTTCGATTGCCCGCATCATAGAAGCACAGGCCTAAGAGAAGGTACTCGCTTCCAGCAGATAATATTTCTTCTCCGATGTCACCTTCTAATACATTGAAGAGGTGGTCCCTGTCTCTGAATAAATAGGGGACTCCCATGACTTTATATTCTGGAGCAAAGTTAGCCATGGCAGCGGCACTGACCTTAGTCATCGCGATACTTCCGATCTGCAGCAGCTCTAGTACTTCTCTCTCGGTACCAAGCTGGCCATCTGGAAAAATCTTTACCGCTAATCTACCTTGTGAATTTTCGACGACTTTCTCTGCGAAGACTTCCATGCCCTGATGCACAGGGTGTGTCACCGGGAGAGTGTGAGCCAAATAGACTACTTTTTGATCGCCCAGCGACTTGCAAGAGCTTGCCATGACAAGGCTAGCAAGGATAATAAAAAAGGCACTCACCTTCATGTGTTTAATTTTTTCAATTGAATGCCAATCAG
>CALFUK010000115.1 GCA_937929945.1 uncultured Saprospiraceae bacterium | reverse complement strand
AATCTCTTCATTGATCTCGTGCAGCTCAGTGCTCAGTCTGTCAGAGCCGATGACGTAGATGTAGTCAGAGCGGTCGCGATACTTTTTATCAGACCGTCCGATCATATCGACATTGACATTAGCCACCGTCTGAGCGATGGGGAAGACAGGCTGCTCCGTGTAGTACTGAGACCCCAGCAGACCCTTCTCCTCACCCGTGACCCACATGAAGAGGATGCTCCGTCTGGGTGAGACACCATTCTTCTTCGCCTGCATCATGGCATCAGCTATCTCCAATACACCACTGGTGCCTGATCCATTATCATCCGCGCCATTAAAGATCTCTTCGCCTCTGAATCCTACGTGGTCATAGTGCGCTGTGACGATGACGACTTCATCCTTTTTATCGCTGCCTTCGATGTAGGCCATGATATTTTTACCATCGAGTGTGGTTCTTTTGATCTCCTGATTTAGCTCTAGGGAGGACTTCAGCTTGATATCGCGAGCCTTGCCCTTTTTCTTACTTCTTTCTCTTGACTTGGTGACCTTTTTTAGTTTTTTACCGATGATGTCTTGGGCGATAGTCGTAGAGATATGCACGCTGTTGGCAAATTTGTTTTCATCAGTCTTGCCCGTCATCAGCTCCGTCTGACGGCCTAAGAGCTCCGACCTGTGCTGCATGAGCAGAGCCTTGATGTCATCCTCGATGATCAGGACCAGCTTCACGCCGTGATCCTTAGCCACCATCAGCTTCCGCTCTATGGAGTGGCTCCAGTCGGATAGCTCTTCTGTGTTGGTGATCTGCGACTTGCCATGCTTATTCACGGGTTCGCCATTGTAGATCATGATGACCTTATCTTTGACCTTGTTCCTTCTGTAGTCGCTGTACTCAGGATCATCGATCCCATACCCTAAGAAGATGACTTCCTCCGCAGAGAAAGCTGGCATCGACTCATTGCGATTTTGAAATGCGAGATAATCCCAGAGGTGCTTATACTTATTGCCATTCACATGCAGCGTATTCTTCTCCCATGAGCTAAAAGAGAAGCCGACTTTTTGGTAATAGCTATTCTCCACACCGATCTTGGGAAAGCCCATTCCGTCTAAGTGGCCAGAGATATAGGCCGCCGCTTTGTCTATGCCTGGATGCCCCGTCTCTCTCCCTTGGTATTCATCAGAAGCTAAGACATACAGGTGGCTTTTTAGATCTTCTGCTTTCACCTCTTGGGCTATGATGTAGCCCATGTCCGTGCTGTCCATCATCACGATGTCAGTGGAGTCAGGCACATATACATCATCAATGTACTGAGCCCAGATGGCTGTAGTCTGACAAAATAAAACGGCTGAAATAAGGAGAAAACTTCGAAACATGAATGCAGAATTAAAAATCTTTATCATAATATAGTAAAGTGATATCGCCCAAAAAAAGTTCTATATCTCATCAACGATGATCTAATGATTCTGGCTATCCATACACATAGGGGAATATGTGGAGCTGACTGAAGGTAGCTGAATAAGCTGTCAGCAGGCGCACATTTTATCAATGCGGCGCTTATGCCTCCCACCTTCAAACTCTGTGTTTAAAAAGGTATGGACCATCATGGTCGCCATCCGCTTCCCTACGAATCTGGCAGGTATACAGAGGATGTTGGCATTGTTATGCTGACGCACCAGCTTCGCTATATTGGTATTCCAGCAGAGGCCAGCTCTGATGTCTTCGTATTTATTAGCCGTCATGGCCACACCATTACCAGTGCCGCAGATCAGGATACCGAGGTCAGCCTCCTGGCTCACCACAGCTTTAGCCACAGGATGTACGAAGTCTGGATAGTCCACAGAGTCATCGGTGTATGTCCCCTTATCGATCAGCTCACAGTCTTGATTCAGGACAAACTTGATCAAGTGGTCTTTATATTCATACCCAGCATGATCGCTGCCAATAGCTATTTTCCTCATGTCAATTTATAATTAGGCACAATTTACGAATAAACTGCATTAATCACGGATACCCAAAGCCGCATAGCTCCCGAGCATATTCGATATCTCAGATTCGAATGCGGGATCTTTCAGCCGTCTGGCTATATCCATCAGCTGCGGTATAATCTGCGAATTATAGGAATAATCTGACATAAAGCTAGACTCCAAAACATCGCGGTCTATCGAGTCATAGAATCTCATCTGCTGTGATATCTCATTGGCTAAAATACGTAAGTGAGTCTTTGCTTTATCCTGCTCACCAGCATTATAGTATATAGTGATGAATGGCATGATGAATGGCGAATAAGCAAAATTCATATGGGGGAATGCAGAGAAATATTGATCTGTCAGTGCGACTGCCTTAGCGCGGTCTCCTTTATTCAGAAAGTCTTCTGCTGCCCTCATCATCATCATCCTGTGGGACTGCACCGCAGCACCATAGCTATTATCCACGAAGAGCTCTTTCTGATCAAAATTTCCCCAGCGGAATTTATTCATCACATTATTGTACACGATATCAGACTTGACCCGGCCACTACCGTAGATCGAGAGAGTACGGTCCGATGTATTCTTATACGGCATCAGCCTGAGGGCGAGGCCTTCCAGCTGCATGTAGTCATTCAGACCCAGCAGCTTTTCATTCTTACAGGTCGTAGCGAAGTATATGGGTCTGTCCCAAATATTGGATGCGATCACATCCAATATCGCGAGCTCGTCTTTGATGATGTAGCCTGCTGACTCACTTCTGGACAGATTGATATTGATCCGACTGACTAAGGTGTCTGGGTCTGACGGATCTGCCCAACCAGAAGAATAGGCTCGATTACTATCGATGGGTATGTAGAGTCTGGAGGACCTCATGATGGTCTGCCCCTGCTGCTCGTTCTGAGGACTGCCGACAAATCGTAATTCCTCCGCCAGCGGTCTAGGCGTAAATGGCCCCTCAGGTGGATAGAAGAACACTTGGTTACGCTTATTCCCGCGATAGGCTTCTGATGGTATGGAGAGTTTGATCGGCGGTGAGTCATTCACCTTATTGCGCAGCTTATCAATGTACCAGTCCACTTGTATCAGACTGAGATTGACGACCCTGATGTCCCTTCTGATATTCTCTACTTCTTGCGCATACCAGAGTGGATAGGTGTCATTATCACCGTAGGTGAATATGATCGCATTAGGCTCACATGACTCTAAGAAATTAGAGGCATAGTCTCTGGAGGCAGTATGATCTGCTCTGCTGTGATCATCAAAGTTCTGAAAGGCCATGATGAGGGGTGCCATCAGCACCAGCGCAGACGCGCCGAAAGCCGCTGGCATCGCGCCGAGCTTCAGTCGCTTTGACAAGAGGCTGTACACACCCAGTACGCCCATACCAATCCACATGCAGTAGGTGATGAAGCTACCGACCAGGACATAGTCTCTCTCCCGTGGTTCATTCGGGGGCTGATTAGAATATATGATGATCCCGATGCCTGTGATGATGAATAGCGTGAGCAATATGAAAAAGTCTTTCTGCCTGCGTCCTGCGTGAAAAAATAGTCCTATCAGACCAAACAGGAGAGGCAATAGATAATAGGTATTATGGCCTTTATGCCGCCGCATGGAGTCTGGCATCTCATCCATATTATACAGTCGGGCTTCGTCCAGTGGCTCTATCCCGGAGACCCAATGGCCTGATGACTTATCCCACGGCGAAAAGCCCTGGGTGCCATTCTGCCTGCCGGCAAAATTCCACATGAAGTACCTGTAGTACATCCAGCCAATCTGATAGCGAAACATGAATGACAGATTGAACGCCATGGAAGGCTCACCCGTCTTCTGGCCCCACCACGTCCGATACAGCCGCTTACGGGCCGCATCCGTATGGGATACTCTGGGGAATAGCATTTTATCTTCTGATCGATACTGATAGTCCAGCTTCTCATCCACTGGCTCATAGCGATCTCCTACCTGACCTAATCTGGTCGTCCGGGTCACCTCCACTGGTCTGGCATCGAAGTGTGGTCCATACAGTAAGGGTCGCTCTCCGTATTGCTCACGATTCAGATAGGGTAATAATCTGACAGCGTCACTCGGCACATTCATATTGACTGGTGTATCAGCATTCGCCCGGATGACGATCACACCTAAAGTGGAAAATCCGATTATAAACATCAATGCAGCCATGGCGATCAGCTGCAGGTTATACTTTGATTTAGGTGTGTCTGAGCGGTACATCAGATACGTCGAGAGGCCCGCTAAAGCCACAGCTGGCAATACTGATACAGAGGTCAGTCCGATGATCGCCATCAGCACCCCTGATAAAATCAAATGAAGCATCGACCTGCCTGGCTTCCTCGCATAAGAAAATAGCGAGTAGAACAGGCCTCCCCATAACAGCAATGTCGGTACGAGTCCCGTATGAAATGGCATGCCCATGTTATTGACCATCGGAATCTCAAAGAACTTCCACATGGATGGGATACCGGCGATGATCATCTTCTGTATGAACCAGATGATGGCTGCGCCAATGACCATACTCACACCAGCTCCGATGACATTGGGTTTCTTGTATTTTTTAAAATAGTATAGTAAAGCAATCGCAGGAAATGTCAGAATACTCAGTAGGTGGACCCCTATCGAAAGAGACGCACTGAAAGCCACGAAGATCATCCATCGATCAGTCTTCGGCACATCCGGAAGATAGTACCATCTGACAGCACCCCAGAAGGTCAGCGCCGTGAAAAAAGTAGACATGGCGTATACCTCGCCCTCCACTGCAGAAAACCAAATCGAAGAGCAAAATGCTGCTGCCAGACCTGCAGTGAGTCCTGCCCCACACAGTGCGAAAGTATCACCTCCCTCTGGCTCTTCCTCTCTGCCTAATAAGGCTAAGTGTCCCAGCATCATGGTGATCCTGGCGACGAACATGGCCATCAGGGCCGTGAAAAAACCAGACATGATGTTAATCGCAAAGGCAATGTCAGAAGGCTGGCTGGAGACCAAATCAGCTACCCAAGTGAACATCCTTCCGATGAGGACATAGACAGGGGCTCCTGGTGGGTGGACGACCTGAAGCTTATATGCTCCAAGGATAAACTCTCCACAATCCCATAAACTGCCGACTCGCTCAGCCGAAAGCAAATAGATGACAAAGGCGACGGCGAAAACAATCCAACTAGCAATACCAGATAATCTTTTAAAATTGGTCATATTTCTGTTCTGAACTTAGGTCCATAAAAGTAACAAATAAACGTGTCCTGCGTGACAGGATCTGTTTTGTTTAATATCTAAAACCCGTATAGTATCTGAATCTGTATAATTTTTGCTGAAAAAGTCCATTTCTCTCGGGGAAAAGCAGCTTTTCACGCTGCACTTTGCAGCTATGCATTACGGGCTTATTTAGTCGACTGTGGGTCTATTTGCTTACCTTTGCACCAGCAATGTTTAAAATACTCACTTTCATCGTCTTAGGCTACCTGCTCTATAAGCTGGTCATCAATCCAAACTCGCTGGGTAGCGGACGAGCTAAAAAGCCATTGGAGCAAGAACCTGATACAGAGGATTTCACAGACTACGAAGAGCTAGACTAATCATGGACATAAAAGACCACATCATCTATGAAGATGATCAACACATCATCATCAATAAGCCTGCTGGTATCGCATCTCAGGATTCACAAAATCAGCACGACTCGATCTGGTCAACATTGGAAAAAGCAAAAGGCGCTAAATATCATCTGTCCAACAGGCTGGACCAGCCCGTGAGCGGATGCCTGCTCTTCAGAGCGCACCAAGAGGAAGGTCAGGTGATGAAAGAGCGAGTCCACAAGGTCTACATCGCCATCGTGGAAAAAAAGGAGCTGGAGGAGAAAGGCACACTCACCCACTACCTGAAGCGAAATCCAAAAGCATCAAAATCCATCTGTAAAGACAAAGCAGAGGAAGGCTACAAGAAGGCCGTCTTACACTACACCGTCATAGCCGCCTTAGACAGATACCTGATCCTGCAGATCATCCTGCCTACGGGCCGCTTCCATCAGATCAGGTCACAGCTATCACACATCGGTGTACCGATCAAAGGAGATGTGAAGTACGGGGCACGTCGTAAGAATGAGGGCAGAGGCATCCATCTGCATGCCTGGAAGATCATCCTCCATCCCAAGACGGATCAAGAGATGGAAATCGAAGCGCCATTTCCAGAGGGAGACACATTATGGACTGAAGCTAAAACAAGACTCCATGGCTGATAAAGACGCGAAAGAAGAACGCAAAGAAATAGGAGAACTGGGAGAGTTCGGCCTGATAGACCACCTGACCAAGGACGTAGAGCTGCATCAGAAAAGTACCGTGATGGGCATCGGTGATGACGCAGCCGTCATCCACCAGGAGGGCCGTCATGGCATCATCTCCACAGACATGCTAGTCGAAGGCATCCACTTCCACCTCAGCTATGCGCCGCTGAAGCACATCGGCTACAAGGCAGTCGTCACCAATCTCTCCGACATCTACGCCATGAATGCCTATCCAGAGCAGATCACCGTGTCGATCGCTATCTCCAATCGATTCTCCGTGCAAGCCCTGGACGAACTCTATGATGGCATCAAGACAGCCTGCCGCGTCTATGGCGTGGACCTGATCGGCGGAGACACGACTTCCTCGACCTCTGGACTGATCATCAGCATCACTGCTATCGGCTCGGCAGAACCGCAAGACATCGTCTATCGCTCTGGTGCGAAGCCGGGAGATATCATGTGTGTCAGTGGGGATCTGGGTGCTGCCTATCTGGGCCTGCAGATACTGGAGAGAGAACGTCAGCTGTATGAGGCACACCCTGGTGTACAGCCTGACCTAGAGGACCAAGAGTACCTGGTCCGTCGTCAGCTGAAGCCCGAAGCCAGACGCGACGTCATCGATACATTTAGAAAATACAAGATCACACCCACCGCTATGATGGATATCTCCGATGGTCTCTCATCAGAAGTATTCCACATCTGCAAAGCATCCAAGGTAGGCGCCTTCCTCGAAGAAGGTAAGGTACCCATCCACCCGGATGCCGAGAAGATGGCCCTCAAATTCAAGATGGACCCCATCACCTGTGCGCTTAGTGGAGGCGAGGATTACGAGCTACTCTTCACCGTAGCAGAGGCTGATCTAGAAAAGATCAGGTATATGCCAAGTGTCTACATCGTCGGTGAGATCGTAGATGAAAAAGATGGCATCACACTCCATACGACAGGTGGCAACATCCATCCACTGAAGGCTCAAGGTTGGCAGCATGTGACGGGTTGA
>CALFUK010000114.1 GCA_937929945.1 uncultured Saprospiraceae bacterium | reverse complement strand
TTCGGATTTAGAGAACAACATAAATAAGTAATTATGACACGAATGAAGTATTTCACTTTGTCGGACAAGAGTTCAACCAGGAACTTTAAAGACACACTCAGTCTGGCAGCTGTCCTCTCTGTGTCACTATTCCTCTCGGTGACCTATGGGCAAAACAACTGGACACGTACGAATCCAGGCGGCGGCGGGGCTACCTCTATGATGGCGGCTACTGCTGGAGGCAAACTACTCTCTGGTTCAGACCTAAGCGGGGTATATATGTCTGATGATGATGGTGCGTCGTGGTCTGTACTCGGCTTTGAGCAAGGCCTGCTCAAGACTGAGATCATGTCTTTAGCGCCTCATTACAGCGATGCTTCTGTTTTTCTGATTGGTACTGGCGAAGGCATATATAAGACAGATGATGGAGGCTTATCAGCTTATGCCGCATCGATAGAATACGTCAATGGTCTGGGATACATAGAAGCTATGGAATTAGCACCGTCTAATGGCCAGATAGGTTATGCCTCACATCACGAGTGGTGGGATCCGCAGATGACATTTTTAAAGACACTCGATGGTGGAGACAGCTGGAATATACTTGCGACGACTGGCCTACCAGCTCAAGCCAGTATCGTGAAGCTACGAGTCTCCGAGACGAATCCCAATTTGATATTTGCCTTGACGGGTAAGTCGAGATATAACTGTTCTAACCCATGGCTGTATAAATCGAGTGATGGCGGCCTGAGCTGGACGCGCATAGGCACGGGGCAAAATGATATTTTGGATTTTGATCTACACCCTACAGATGAAGCTACGGTATACCTGAGCACATTTTTAGCTGGTAGCTGTAGTGAGCCAATGTGGGAATATGTCTTAGGTAACGCAAGTACAGGAGCCGTTTTTAAGAGTGTCGATGGCGGGATCAGTTTTAACAAGATTGGTGATAACACGGGTTTTATCAGTGTGAGCTCAAATTCTGATCAGATATCTGTCACTAATTTTTTGTTTCCAATAGACTATAGTGTCAGTCCTCCAGTCTATAACAGCCAGATGGGTACTTGGAAGACATCGGATGCTGGACTATCCTGGTCGAAGACAGGTGATCTGTCCAGCTGGACTGTAGGATGGCCTGTGCAAAATTATGCCTACTCATCGAGCTTCTACGCTCTGACTAAATCTATCACAAAGGATCGCACGAACTCAGATAAGGTCTATGCTGCATTTGGGGGATTCGCATGGACATCAGATGATGGCGGTGATAACTTTACAAATGTAGCCACGACGGAAGTCATGCCTGGACGGTTTTTATCGACAGGCATGGATAATATCAACGGAAATTCGATTGATGTAGCTGATGCAAATCCCAATACGATCTATGTCGGCTATTACGATCTTGGATTTTGGTATTCTCGGGATCATGGCGACTCCTGGACCTTTAGTATCCCAGATTACACTGAGTTTCCCGATCATGTTTGGGGAGTTGGCGGTGGATCAAATGCTAATTTTGTACTTAATGACCCTGCACGCGAAGCTGTGGTGTGGGCTACATTTGGTGTAGACAATGTATCGACTGAAGGTGCGATTTTTAAAAGTACATCCTATGGCGAAGATTGGCAATGGAGCAATGTGGGTCTTGATTCTCTCGGAAGAAATACACACGGTATGTCGATTGATATCAAAAGCCCGGAGCAGAATAGAACCTTATATGTCACACAAAATGGAGATGTATTTAAATCCACCGATGATGGAAATTCTTGGTCTTTATCTCTGGTTAACGGGGGCTTAAAATTTACAGCTGTAGATCAGTTTGATTCCTTACTAGTCTATGCAGGCGGAGAAAATGGGCTGTGGCGATCTATGGACGCCGGCGCTAGCTGGAGTGAGGTGGGTCTAGCGGAAATGCGGTTTACGCAGCAAATAGACAATTCGATCATGAGAGACGACATCGTGCCGACGAATAGTGTCCCGTGGAGTAATCCTCCCATCGAAGCTTGGAATGGTGTTTTTGATATCAAGACAGATCCGAATCATCAGAATACTGTATTTGTCAGTGTCTATGGTACAGGGAAGGGGCTTTATAAAAGTACAGATGGTGGTATGCAGTGGGAAAAACTTTACACTGGTGATTGGCTGAGGGGAATCGCAATTGATCATAATAACTCTGATCAGCTCTATATATCTTCAGGATCTGCTTACCATTCTGGAGGCTATAAGGCTGGTTCAGAAGGAATCCTGTATACTGATGATGGAGGCGATACCTGGACTTCACTTAATCATGATATGGTGTGGCCTTTTGGAGGCAGAATGGAGCTTGAGACAGGCACTAGTCAGCACTTATGGGCATGGGTGCCTGGTACAGGGGTGCAGTACCTAACTGTAGAATCTACGACGACTATTGCGCATATTGTAACATCACCGACGTGCATTGAGATATTCCCTAATCCCTTTACTGATGTGGTGCATCTGGATGGCGATTTTACTGATTATACCATTCAAATATTTAGTGAATCGGGACAGGTCATCACCGACTACAGTGGAATGTCGAGTCCTATCTCTAT
>CALFUK010000113.1 GCA_937929945.1 uncultured Saprospiraceae bacterium | reverse complement strand
GGGGCTCAGTACTTTCCAAGCTGATCTAACTTTATATGTGTTCATTCATTAACTCCAATCACAACAAAGAATGAAAATCTAAAGATCCAAAACTCATCTCTAATCCTTGCCTGTAAAATCCACTCCCCCATATTCCCCTCTCCCTCTGAATATCTAAGTATATTTGCTCAGGATGAATATTTATCAAGAATTACTGGAGGCTAAGCGCCAGGGATACAAGAAGTTTGCGGTCCTGGTGGATCCAGACAAGATGCGGCTGAAAGAGTTCGATCGCGTGCTGGAGGAGTCCATCAAGCATCAGGTGGACTATATGCTGATTGGTGGCAGCCTCATCGTGAATAACATGCTCGATACGGTCCTGAGCTCCTTCAAAGAAAGATGTGACATCCCATTGATTCTTTTCCCGGGCAACTCATTTCAGCTGAGCTACAAGGCTGATGGCATCCTATTCTTATCACTGATCTCAGGTCGTAATGCAGAGCTGCTGATCGGTAAGCACGTCATCACCGCACCATTTCTCAAAATGAGCCCACTGGAGATCATCTCTACGGGCTACATGCTCATCGATGGTGGAGTAGCGACGACAGTGAGCTACATGAGTAATACCAGTCCGATACCTGCTGATAAAAATGACATCGCTCTCTGCACTGCTGTCGCTGGAGAACTCTTAGGACTTAAAATGATCTATCTGGAAGCCGGCAGCGGGGCCAAGATCCCTGTGTCTACAGAGATGATCAAGACCGTATCAGCGGGGATCAATATCCCCCTGATCGTCGGTGGAGGCATCAGCAGCCCAGATCAAGTGAGAGCGAATGCTGAGGCAGGTGCAGACCTCATCGTGGTGGGTGATGCGATCGAAAAAAATCCCAATCTCATAGGTGAAATGGTCGCCGCCGTCAAGTCAGTCGCTTCATCAAAAATCTCAGCCCAGTGATCGGTACAGTCATCAAATCGACAGGAAGCTGGTACAGTGTCCTCCTGGATGAAGGCGAAAAAGAGATCCTGCAGTGTCGCATCATTGGCAAGTTCAGGCTAAATGGCATGAAAGTCACTAACCCAGTGGCTGTGGGCGATAAAGTGAGGATCGAAAAAGAAAGTGAGGGTGGCATCATCAAAGAGATACTCGACCGACGCAACTATGTCGTGAGGCAGTCCCCCAGAAAAAAACATCAGCTGCACCTTCTGGCCAGTAATGTCGACCAAGCATTTCTCATCATTACCATCAAAAGCCCCAAGCTGAAGCAGGGCTTCATAGATCGCTTCCTGCTGATGACGGAGCCCTATAATATCCCCGTAGACATCATCTTCAATAAGTCAGATCTGCTCAACGATAAGGACAGAGAACTCTATACCTACCTCAAAGATATCTACGAAAGCATAGGCTACCATGTACATCTGGTCAGCTCACTGGAGTCTGAATCTCTGGAAGAGGTCAAGAAAAGATTAGAGCATAAGATCACCTTAATCAGCGGTCAGTCTGGAGTGGGTAAATCTACCTTTGTGAATACCATACTGGGCACAGAAGACCTGCGGACGACGGTACTCTCAGACTACACGGGTAAGGGGCAGCACACCACCACATTCGCAGAAATGCTCTTCATCAATAAGACCAGCTTCATCATCGATACGCCAGGTATCAAAACTCTATCATTCAATCACCTGGAGCCTATGGATGTCGCCCATAACTTCAAAGAATTTTTCCAAGCCTCTAAACAATGTAAATTTGCAGATTGTCTCCACCGGGACGAACCAAAGTGCGCCGTGAAAGACGCCATCGAAACATACGAAATCAGCGAACTTCGCTATTTTAATTACTTACAACTGTTAGAAGAAATAGAAGATCAGAACTACTGGGAGCGAAATTCTAACACTTAACATCACAGCATGTCATACACGAGCAGACACAGATATAAAAGCAGGAGAGAAAAGGGTGAAATCATCCTTAAACGGATCAAGATGATCCTAATCATCGCCGCCCTCTTCATTTTCTTCTTCGTCTTACTGAATCGAGTCTGGCTCTGGGATTTGATCAGGACCTCTTTTTACGACTAGACACTGCGTCTATCTATTTACCCTTTTTCTGCCAGATACCAGCTCGCGGAATAATGCCCGCTCAGACAGATAGGTGATCAGCAAAAAGCCCAGCAAGACCCCTGTGTTTAAGACCAACCGAATAATCAGTGAATCGATCAAAGGAGAGATCAGATAGGCTGCACCCATACCGATGACTGTCAGACAAATCATGCGAAAGATCTTCGCCAGCGGATAGTCTATAGGATAATATCGCCTGCCCGTGAAATACCCTGCCATCACCATACATGCATAGCACACCAGTGATGCCCAAGCAGAGGCTGCATAGCCTATTCGTGGTAAGTAGCTGATGCTGATGACCAATGTGATTACTGCTCCCCCCACTGATATCAGGGCTCCTATATGGGTCTTATCCACCAGCTTATACCAGATGGACACATTGTAATACAGGCCTAAAAATAGATAGGCAAAAAGTAAAACAGGAAGCAGATACAGCGCCTCTCTGTAGCTGGGCCCTAAGATGATCTGGAACAAATCAGCGTATAGATAGATGGAGAGCAGGACAGTGCAGGACACAATCGTAAAGGCCAAAGCGACCACACCGTAAATCTGCTTATTCTCTCGATCAGCATACTGCCTAAAGAAGAAAGGCTCAGCGGCATAGTTAAAGGCGACTGTAAATAGATTCAAGAGTAAGGCCATCTTAGCCGTGGCGGCATAGACTCCGCTATTCGTCAGATTAGCCTGAATGTCGCTGCCCAGAAAATACTTCTGCAGAGGGACGGCGAAAGACTGATTAAAACTACCAGCAATGCCTACGATGACCAAAGGGAGTGCATACAGGATCATCCTTCGCCACAGCTGCAGGTCCACCTGAAATCGCTCTCTGAGTATCTCTGGTAGCATCACTAAGAAGATGATGCCACTCGCCATCAAATTAGATAAAAAGACATAATCGATCTGAGCTTCAAAAGATGTAAATCTGGTCAAGCTGCTGTAGCCCGCCCCAACTAAATAAGGGCACAGCTCCAGAAAAAACAGCACGAATCCAATGGTCAGACCGACATTCAGCAAGCGATAAAACAGAAATCTGTAAGGCCGATTCTCCAACCTCAGCCTGGCCAACGGAACAGCCACCAAGGCATCAAATATCAGGATCAGAGCAAACCACATGATGTAGTGAGACTGCCCTGGATAGCCTAGCATCGACGCGAGATCATTTCTGAATAGATAGGCGACAAAGCCAAAGGAGACACTGATCATAATCATGGGCAGCATGGCCGTAGCGAATACCTTAGCCCGCTCCTCACTCCTACTCCCAAATCTAAAATAGGCAGTATCCATCCTGGAAATCAGAACGATCAAAATAATCGAGCTATAGGCATACAGATCATTGTAAATACCATAATTAATGGGATCAGCAAATTTGTATGTCAGGTAGATCGTGAAGACAATGTAGTGCAGGATTCGAGGCAGGATATGCGACATCCCATAGATCACTGTCTCCCCCGCAAGTTGCCTCAATAAGCCCATTAAATATGACGAATTTTTATCATATCAAAGGTAGTGATTAATAATCTGTACCATCGATATGTATAAGCCTAATGATGAAATACGCTCACACCCCTCCAGTAGGGTAATCATGCAGATATGAGCTTTGGTGCTTTACTAAAATTAGAACACATCAGAAGAGAACAAAATCAGCGGTTGATGCTAAATACCTATTTGACAACTCGACTTACTCCACTCGATCACTGAATTTTCCCGTTCAGCTCTGATTTTTACCGCTTGAGTCAGAAGAATCAGTCATCAATCCTATTTTTACCGCAATTTGCATGTATTATGGTCCACATGTCCAGCTACATCACGAGCCTTTATGCGCTGCTACTCATTTGTGTGTGGCCCTTATCTGAAGTCAATGCTCAAGATGCCAGAAGCTACCTGTATGGTACAGTCGTCACAGATTCTGGGAAGGAATTCACAGGATTCCTCAGATGGGGTAAAGAAGAACTCTTCTGGCACGACTTATTCAATTCTAATAAGGAACAGTCTGACCAATATAAAGTCAACAAAGAGAAAGAATCGACTGGCCTGTGGTCCAGATTTGAGTGGGACCTCAGCAGCATCTGGAAAAATAAATACAGCAGCTCGACACACCTATTCTCCTGCATGTTTGGTGATATCAAGACGCTGCGACTATTCCGAGGAGACCGAGTCGACCTCGAGATGAAAAATGGGACAGTACTGCACCTGAGTGGTGGGTCCAATGACATTGGGGCTACGATCCGTCTCGAAGACTATGAGCTGGGTGTGATGAAATTTAAGTGGAGTCACATCGACGAAATCAGATTTTTTGAAGCTCCAGCAGGCGCTCAGCCAGGCTACGGATCGCCACTTTATGCCCAGGTAGAAACCAGAAGAAATGGGACATTTACGGGCTACATAAAATGGGATCTGGACGAGCGCAGCGGAGAAGACATCCTCGATGGAGAATCAAGGTACAGAGACGAAGAAATACCCTTTAAAAATATCACATCCATCGAGAAAGATGGTAATGGCTCCCTGGTCACGCTACGATCTGGAAAGGCCTTATACTTAGATGACTCGAATGATGTGGATGATGGTAACCGAGGCATCAGAGTCTATGTAGAAGATATAGGCAATATCGAGATCAGCTGGCGCCAATTTGAGCGAATCACCTTTCAGGATGACCCTGGAAAAGCGCCAGCATACAGCGACTTCGTAGAGCCAGCTGGGCTGATGGCCGAAGTAGATACATACGATGATGGCATCCATACAGGCATCATTGTCTTTGACATGGATGAAATGTGGGAAATAGAGACGCTTGATGGAAATGACAATGACCTGGAATACCAAATCCCCTTCAAAAACATCAGCAGGATCGTGCCTAAAAATAGTGCTTATTCTATGGTCTACCTGCACCGTGGTGAGCCCTTATTATTAGGTGATTCTCAGGATGTGAACAATCGAAATGACGGCCTGCTGTTATTTAAGACTGGCACTAAAAAGCCAATGACAATCAAGTGGAAAGACATAGCAGACATCAGCTTCAAGCCATAAATGATTACTTAGAAAGCAATGGAAAACTAAATCTAAATACAGGCATTGAATAAAAAGCAACTGATCCAAATCATAATAATATCTGTGCTTCTGTGCATCAGCGCCTTGCTTCTGCTAACCTCTAATCCTGAAAAAAATACCATCGGCCAGCTCAGTGTAGCTCTCATCATCATCTCCGCTGTTCTGGTATACATTTCTAATGTTCTTCTAAATCGCTGGCTCAATCACGTACTACCATGGAAAATACACACTCGCAGCAGGCTGGCCATACATATGCTGAGTGGCACTCTGATCAGCCTCATGATGATGAATGTATCCTACCAATTTTTAAAAACCCAATTTACAGAAGCACCACCGGCTTGGGATCAGCTGGGCTTGGTCAATCTGTTAGGCATGGCTCTCTTACTACCCATCTATGCGATGTATTTCGGCTACAAATTTTCTCAAGCCTGGCGCAAGGCTGACCTGGAAGCAGAGGTCCTGCAAAAGGAAAATGCCCGCACTCAAATGCTCGCCCTCAGAAACCATCTCGATCCTCACTTCCTCTTCAATAACCTGAACACCCTCTCCTCTTTGATGAATATCGATATTGAGCTATCTAAAAGCTATCTGGATAAATTCGCGGAAGTCTATCGATCTATCTTGCGCACCAGACAGACTGACCTGACCACAGTCCGTGAGGAGCTGCACATGATCGATTCATACATCTACCTTCTGAAAATCAGATTTGCAGAGGCCATTGACTTCAATATTAATGTCAGTGAGACACACTTGGATATGGCGATCCCGCCACTGTCGATTCAGATGCTAATCGAAAATGTACTAAAGCATAACATCACCAGCAAAAGTAAACCCCTACTCATCCAAATCCTATCAACAGATGACCCATCCCTCATCATCAAGAATAACCTGCAAGCAAAACTGATAGAGCCCCAAACATCGATTGGCTCAGGCATCAATAATATAAAAGCGAGATACCAATTTTATACAGATAAAGAAGTGATCATTCTCGAATCGGAGTCAAGCTTTATGGTGCAACTGCCCTTACTGGAAATAGAAATATAGATCAGCTATAACCAATACACATCGACTCGAAAAAAATTATGTCATGAGAGTACTTATCATAGAAGACGAACACTTGGCCGCAGAAAAATTAAAGTCCATGATCGCTGACATAGACTCAACATGCCAAGTCTTAGAAGTATTAGATTCAGTAGAATCGAGCATCGAGTGGCTGGGCCAGCATGAGCATCCCGATGTGATTCTGAGCGACATTCATCTGGCTGATGGTACCTGCTTCAATATCTATTCGACAGTAGACGTCACCTGCCCCATCATCTTCACGACAGCCTATGATAAGTATGCGATACAGGCCTTCGAAGTGAATAGCATCGATTATCTTCTCAAGCCAGTACAACAAGATAGACTGGCACAGGCAATGGAAAAATGCAAAGCCAATAGCGCAGCAAGCACAGAAAGAAGCCAACAACTCTTTAATGAATTCAAACAATTACTACTCCAATCCAATAAGGAATACAAATCAAGATTCCTCTGCAAACTGGGTAATAAAATAAAGTCTGTCCCCAGCGCCTCCATCCGATATTTTTACAGCCAAAATAAGATGACATTCATCGTGGATCAAGCGAACCAGCGCCTGCCTGTGAATAATACCTTGGATGAGATCGATCAAATGATGGACCCCGATCAGTTCTTCCGCATCAATCGAAAATACATCATATCGTACAGCGGTATCGATGAAATTCACCCTTACTTCAAGGGTCGGCTGAAGCTTAAGCTCAATCCCCACATCGATGACGATATCATCGTCAGCACCGAGCGGTCGCCCATCTTCAAGGCGTGGCTGGATCGATAGCTGTATTGTCATCATTATGATCCTATACTCTGTGGTCCATCCTCCTGAGTCGCAGCCTACTTAGCTTCCAATAGTGCCTTCCAAAGCATCCCGACAGCCTAGCCCATAAATCAAGCATAAATCAATCGTCCCGATTCAGTCCAGAAATATCCCTGCTCATCTATATCTCATTGCATTCATGACGCGATTCACGCATATTTATATGGTCAAGCATATTTAGTCACCCCTATTACAATACAAGTGTGAGGCGCAGATAATTATGACTTCCCATCAGCTGAATTAATTCTATTTATCTGCTGCCAGACATCCGACCCTAAAAAAACTATTCGCATGAAAACGAAACTATTCTTAATCACTTTCACGGCATTTATCAATGCCTACCTGCTCAATGAAATCGAAATCGCCACCAGTCCCTCCAGCGACCTCCTGATCTACGGCACCATCACGACCGATGATGATGACAGCTATACGGGACAGATACGCTGGGGTAAGGAAGAGGCACTCTGGTTTGACTACTTTAACTCCAGCAAACCCGAAAATGAATTTTTAGACTACCTCAGCGATGACGAAGTCGCCGCACTCAATGGTGATCGATACTCGGTCTTTGAAAGCTCCCTATTTGGCAATAAAAGAAAATCCTGGACTGGCGATGATAAGCACACACACTCCTTCGCCTGTCAATTCGGAGATATAAAAAGCATAGAGGTCCGCCGTAGAGAGAAGATCACCTTGACGCTGAAAAATGGTGAAGAGCTGTACTTAAAAGGTGGCTCTAATGACATAGGTGCCCAAGTCCAGATTAATGACGAAAGTATTGGTCTGATCAAGCTGGACTGGGACAATATAAAGCGAGTAGACTTTAAGAAAACACCCAGCCAAATAGAGAATGCATACGGATCGCCCCTGTATGGTAAAGTCGTCACTGAGCAAGGCAGCTTTGATGGCTACCTGCAGTGGGATCACGATGAGCGGATGACCGCTGACGAACTCAATGGAAAATATGACGATGGCGAACTGGACATCGAATTTGGTAATATCAGATCAATCAAAAAGACCTGGAGAGGATCAGAAGTGACACTGAAGTCTGGCAGAGTCTTCGAACTCAGAGGCTCCAACGATGTGAACAAGAGCAATCGAGGGATCATCGTCAATATGCCACACATCGGACGTGTCGACATCGAATGGAAAGAATTCGAGGAGATCATATTCGCTGATGCACCAAGCAATCCAGAGTTGTCCTATGATGATTTTCACGGAGAGAAAGAGCTGCGAGCTACTGTAACTGTCGAAGATGGTTCTAGCTACAATGGCCACATTGCCTTCGATCTGGATGAGACCTACCAATTAGAAATACTCAACGGGAAAAAGAAGGACATCAGCTACTTTATCCCGTTTGGTCATATCAAGAGCATCGTGCCCAAGTCTCGAAGAGGATCACTCGTGACCCTACTCAATGGGCACGAACTGCAGCTGGAAGACTCAGTAGATGTAGAGGACGATAATGATGGCATCTTAATCTTTGAAAATGGAAGAGACAATGATGCTGCATATGTAACATGGGATGAGATAGAGGAGATCACATTCGAATAACTGAGCGATTCACGCCTCATTTTAGAACGAGAGTTTTTTTATATAATAGTTGAACATTGACAAAGCTATCACCGTTTGATTTACCCTACAGCAGTGCTGTAGGGTTTTTGCTTTTACCAGATTAGATAGATAAGAGTCTTGTCCAAATTCGCCTTCCTGATGAATTATGTGAGTCATCAGACGTGCCATCCTTATAAAAAGACATCGTCTAACTTTTCTCTAAGCGAATCAAGCAGAAGCGCTTGAGAATGACTCAATTATGCTTAATTTGAGCACATAAAAACAAATTACAACAAAATGTTAAATACAGAACTACTAACAAAAGTGTGCAAAGTGCCTGGCGCTCCGGGATTCGAACAACGAGTGAGAGAACTCATTATAGAAGAATTAGAGGACTACGTCGATGAAATAGAACTAGACCCCATGGGAAATGTCATAGCTATCAGAAGAGGTAGCTCTGATGAATCCATCATGCTGGCCTCCCATATGGATGAGATCAGCTTTGTCGTCACCTTCATTGATGACGACGGTTTTTTAAGAATCCAGCCACTAGGCGGATTCGATCCTAAGACACTCACAGCGCAGCGAGTCATCGTACATGGCACGAAGGACATCATGGGGGTCATGGGCTCTAAGCCCATCCACATCATGAAGGCAGAAGAGCGTAAGAAGATGCCAGACATCACAGATTATTTCATTGATACAGGACTGCCCAAGAAGGAAGTGGAAAAGATCGTTTCGATTGGCGACCCCGTCACCAGGGAGCGAGAGTTGATTACCATGGGCGAATGTGTCAATTCTAAATCATTGGACAATCGAGTCGCCGTATTTATCCAAATGGAAGCCATGAAAGAGCTAGCTAAAAAGAAGCTCCCCATGGATGTCTACGCAGTATTCACAGTACAAGAAGAGGTAGGTCTGAGAGGAGCGACAGCTGCTGCTTCTGGTATCAATCCTGACTTTGCAATAGCACTGGATGTGACCCTGGCCTGCGATGTGCCTGATACAGCTCCACACAATCACATCACAAAACTTGGTGAAGGGACGGCCATCAAAGTCCTCGACGGGCGTACCATCTGTGACTACCGCATGGTGAAATTCATGAAAGAGCAGGCCAAAAAGAAGAAGATCCCCTATCAGCTGGAAGTCCTTCCTGCAGGTGGGACAGATACCGCAGCACTGCAGCGCGATGCCAATGGAGGATCTATAGCAGGTGCGATATCCATCCCCTGCCGCTACCTGCACCAATCAATCGAAATGTGTCACAAACGGGATATTCAGGCCAGCATAGATTTACTAAAAGCCTGCCTGACTAACATCACTAAATACGACTGGAACTTTAAATAAATTGACCATGTGGAAAAACGAAGACAACAGCCTAAAAAAGTCCTTTGAATTTAAAGATTTCAAAGGCGCTTTTGCATTCATGACCGAGGTAGCCTTTCACGCCGAAAGCATGAATCATCATCCCAACTGGTCCAATGTCTATAATAAAGTAGATGTAGAGCTGAGCACTCATGATGCTGGCAATACAGTGACCAAGAAGGATGAAGACTTAGCAGAACAAATCGATAAAGTCTACAAAAAGTATAGCTGATTTAGCCCCTGCATGGTACATCGTTGATGGCCCTGTTAATGTCGCGTTAAAGCATCTAAGCATCGTAACAAAGACTTGTATCCATTAGTTTTTTTATAGAACTTAAGAACTATAAAAACCAATACTAATGAAGCAGATAAGTGCTATTGTTTTAGCTGGCATCATCGGAGGACTCATCTCCTTTGGACTGATCAAGCACCAGCTGAATACCCAAATCATAGTGAATGAGACTTCCGCACCAATCGTCAGGACCTCTTCATCATCAGTATTACCTCCAGACTTCGTAAAAGCATCAGATCGAGCGACCAAAGCGGTAGTTCAGATCAAGTCCTCTGAGTCAATCGCCGCTGCAAGAACAAATAGAAAGAGGCGAGCGCCGCAGAATGGTTGGGACTTTGACTTCGAAGATCTATTCGGTGGTGGTATGGGTCAGATGCCCAAAGAGGGCTCAGGATCAGGTGTCATCATATCTGATGATGGATTAATCGTCACGAATAATCACGTGGTAGGATTTGCAGATGACCTGGAGGTCACACTCAATGATGGCCGCACATTCAAAGCCACTAAGATCGGGACCGATAAGAGTACAGACCTGGCGCTCATCCAAATAGAGGGCTCAGACTTTCCCACCCTACAGTTTTCAGATTCTGATGATGTGCAGGTAGGAGAATGGGTCTTAGCTGTGGGCAATCCACTGGGGTATCTCACTTCTACGGTGACAGCAGGCATCGTCAGCGCAATTGGTAGAGATATCGATGTCATCAAATCAGAAGTTGACAGAGCTGATAAGTCCATCGAAGAGTTCATCCAAACAGACGCTGTGGTCAATCCAGGCAACAGTGGAGGTGCGCTCGTCGATACAGAAGGTAATTTGATCGGAATTAATACCGCCATAGCTTCAAGAACCGGATTTTACACAGGATATTCATTTGCTATACCAGCGAACTTGGCAACTAAGATCGTAGACGAGATATTAGAGAATGGTGGCGACATCGAACGAGCGAACTTGGGACTATACGTCACTGACATCAATGAGATGAGAGCGAAGAATGAGGCAGTCAGCTCAGACGCAGCCTATGGCATATACATCACAGAAGTGATCAATGGAAGCTCTGCACAATATGCAGGAATGCTGCCTGGTGATGTGATAGTCAACATCAATGGACAAGAAGTAGAAAGCTACGATGACCTGAAGGAAGCACTTAAATTTGCAAAGGTCGGAGATACCGTGCGTGTAAAAGTAGATCGAAATGGTAAGCGGGAAACAATTCCTGTCAAAATGCGCGCTAACCGCTAACAAAACCTTGATCTGAGCGTTATAAAGACAACAAAGAAAAAGTTGGTTTTTCGTTTTGTTTTGATGCGTCTGCCCTTCTCAGGGGCAGGCGTTTTTTTATGCGCTGCATCTGTATTTAGTTCCTTTATGAATGTGTATCTTTAGGATACAGGTCATAAGCCATACAGTCTTTCAGATCACAGAGATTATACTCGACTGACTGCATGGGGTCCACACAATAATGACTCCCTAATGAATAAAAAAATATTACATACAGCCATACTTCAGACCGAACTTCACTGGGAGAATGCTGAGCTAAACAGAACTCACTTTTCTAAACTCATCACTAGTTTGGAAAGCGATGTAGATCTAATCATCCTTCCCGAAATGTTCACCACAGGCTTCACCATGAATGCTTCAGCTGTCGCAGAGACGATGGAAGGTCCGACGATAGCTTGGATGAAAGAAGAAGCTGCAGCGGCTGGTGCATACATCACAGGAAGCATGATTATCACCGATGGTCATGCCTACTACAATCGACTGATCTGGATGCGGCCAGACGGCTCATACATTCACTATGATAAGAGACATCTCTTCAGCTATGCAGGTGAGGATAAGGTCTATAGTGCTGGTACTGAAAGAGTCATTGCCGACTGCTATGGCTGGCGGATAAATCTCAATATCTGCTACGATCTGAGATTCCCTGTATCTCTTAGACACCAGGGCGATTATGACTGCTTGCTTTTCGTTGCTAATTGGCCAGCCAAAAGAGCACTACACTGGAAGACGCTGCTCCAGGCCAGAGCAATAGAAAATCTCTCCTACGTCATCGCCTGTAATCGAGTCGGATTAGACAATAACGATTTAAGCTATACTGGGGACTCAGCCTTGATTGGGCCCGATGGAAAAATTGAGAGCACTCCATCTACGACAGGCATGATCATCTCTGGAAGTCTAAATAAGACCAGTCTATCTAAGTACAGAAATGACTTCGCTTTTGCTCAGGATTCAGATGCATTTAGACTCTCTGATGTAAAATAGTTATCATTGTCTGAAATTATACATACAGGTGATGCGGGTGTATATCTTAGCTACTGGATCACATTAGACGCCATAAAGAATTTAAATCCAATAATCATAGTCACGTGAAACAAGGAATTACTCGAGCAAATATAAGGGTAGGCGACTTAGTCCAAGTCGTAGAAAAACAAAACCAGTCTGGCGGTGAATTAACAGAAGGGATCGTCAAGAGAATTCTTACTAAATCAAAATCACACCCTCACGGCATCAAAGTCATGCTGGATACGGGAGAAGTGGGTCGAGTGAAGTGCATCATAGAAGAAGATTGACTGAATATGACGGGGAGTCATTCTACAAAGAGTGAGAGTTATCAGAATGCACCTCGATCAGAGATTGTAGAATAAAAATATTTCAATGCATATGCAATGGAAATACAGCGAACTCTTAGATGGATTAAGTGATGCAGACCTGCTGTCAATAGAGGCTCATGCAAGCAGCAGAGTCTATAAACAAAACGACTCTATTATCAGAGATGGGGCTAACGACAAATCACTATACATCATAGAAGATGGAGAAGTAGCTATCATCAAAGATCAAATGGTACTGGCCCAGAAAAAGTCTGGTCATCACTTCGGATTCATGGCACTTATAGATGATAGTCCTAGATCAGCTGATGTAGTCGCTACCACCGAGTGCAAGATCATAGAAATAAATATAGAAGAGATCAAACTTTTATCACAGAGTTCGCTGTTTCAGTCCTTGCTCGCTAATCACTTCATCATCATCCAAAAAAGCTTAAGAATGATGAATGAAATCACTGCAGCAGAAATGAAAGATAGATTGGAGGTCACTAAAGCCATTAGTGCGATCAGATCAGATCTTTCCAGCGACCTCCACGATGACGTAGGTAGCCTGCTAGCTGGCATAGCGATGCAGTCCGAACTCATCTCTAATCAGATAGACGTGTCGAATCAGCCATCGTCAAAGGATAAGCGCTACATTGATAATATCTGCTCCCTAAGTCGAGAGGCAATGAAAAATATGAGAGACATCGTATGGGCTATCGATTCTTCTCACATCAAGTACCAAAACCTCATTGATCGAATACATGATCATATATATAGTACACTAGACCTCTTGGGAATCAACTGTTCGTTTCAAAAAGAGGGGTTCGAATCTGAAAGTACGATAGATCAACATGTGAAACAGAATCTTTACCTCATTTTTAAAGAAGCGATCACTAATATCACCAAACACGCTTCTGCTAAACATGTCAAAATTTCACTGATTAAACGAGATCATGAATTGTCCCTTACCATTAAAGATGACGGTTCTGCACCAATAAATAGCAACAATAGCGGCATCGGTCTGAATAGTATGAAGAAAAGAGCTCAAAAAATGAATGCTTCGATTGAGTTCATACACGATGAAGGTTTTGAAGTTCGACTTAGTATCCCTATCTAAGAGTATCGTTAGACATGTCATCCAAGTATGTTCTTATCCATTAGCCAAACAAAGATCGCTTTGCAAGTATTTTGGGAACAATTATATTTAGATACATGTAGGAATGGAAGTACAAATTATGGAGTCAAGAATAATTGTGCGATATTTTAACTGATTATCAACGACTTATGAAGAAGGGTGGTGAAAAAATCGCTGCATATTCTTTGAAACTACCGTAAAAGAACTCTACATTTGCAGTCCCTTAGAAAAAAAGGGATTTAATACACTAAAATATATAAATCGTGGACACATTAAGTTACAAAACAAAAAGTGCTAAAAAACACGAAGTAGATCGTAAATGGCACATCATAGACGCCGAAGGAGAAATCGTCGGACGAATGTGTACGACCATAGCGACTATCTTAAGAGGTAAGCACAAAGCCCAATATACACCGCATGTCGATACGGGAGATTATGTCATCGTGATCAATGCTGACAAAGTCAGATTCACCGGTAGCAAGTGGGATCAGAAAGAATACCTCAGATATTCTGGCTATCCAGGCGGACAGAAGAGAAGAACAGCCAGCGAGGCTATGGCTAAGAAGCCATTCTTTGTCGTAGAGAATGCAGTCAGAGGTATGCTGCCAAAAAATAAGCTTGGAAGAGCTATGTTCAAAAAATTATTCGTGTATGCAGGTGCTGAGCACCCTCATGGAGCACAAAAACCTGAAGCACTAAAAATAAAGTCTTAAGTATGGAAAAGATTAATTCAATCGGAAGAAGAAAAGCATCCGTAGCCAGAGTCTACTTAATGGCTGGTACAGGTGTCATCACTGTCAACGGTAAGGTATTGAAAGAATACTTTCCTATGGCTAACATGCAGATAGCTGTCGCAGATCCGCTCAAGACGGTAGAAGTGGATACACAATATGATGTGACCGTCAACGTAAAAGGTGGCGGATTCAAAGGGCAAGCAGAAGCCATCAGAATGGGCATAGCCAGAGCTTTATGCCAAATCAATGAGGATTTCAGAAAGCCTCTGAAAGAGAAGAAATATTTAACCAGAGATGCCAGAGTCGTAGAGCGTAAGAAGTACGGTCGACCTAAGGCAAGAAAGAGCTTCCAGTTCTCTAAGCGTTAATCTATTTCATCCAATCATCATTTTTATAAAACTGAAATTATGAATAAGCCAGAATATAAAGAATTACTCGATGCAGGTGTACACTTCGGTCACATGCGTAAGAAGTGGAACCCAAAGATGAAGCCTTATATCTTCATGGAGAGAAAGGGCATACACATCATAGATCTCAATCGAACCCTGGACTGTATGGATACTGCAGCGTCTGCGCTCAAGCAGATCGCTAAGTCAGGTAGAAAGATCATGTTTGTCGCTACGAAGAAGCAAGCGAGAGACATCGTCACTGAAGCAGCTCAAAGTGTCAATATGCCATACGTCACAGACAGATGGCTGGGAGGTATGATGACTAACTTCGCAACGATCAGAAGATCAGTGAAGAAAATGCAGAACATCGAGAAAATGCTCGGCGATGGTAACATTACCTCACTGACCAAGAAAGAGAGACTGACCCTGACAAGAGAGAAAGCCAAGCTGGAAAAAGTCTTAGGTGGTATCTCTAAGCTTAACAGGCTGCCGGCTGCCATGTTTATCGTCGATACGCTACACGAGCATATCGCGATCAAAGAGGCGCATAAGCTTAATGTGAAGACCTTCGCTATGGTGGATACTAACTCTGATCCAAGAGAAGTAGACTTCCCGATCCCTGCTAATGATGATGCATCTAAGTCGATCAAAATCATCACAGCATTCGTGACGAACGCCATCAAAGAAGGACTGGAGGAGAGAAGTAAGATGAAGGAAGAGACGAGCGCTGTTGCCGCCAAATAGGGCATTATTAAAAACAAATTTTAAAATATTAAATACAGATTAATATGAGTACTATATCAGCACAAGACGTGAAAAAGTTGCGTGAAATGACTGGTGCGGGGATGATGGACTGTAAGAAAGCCTTGACAGAATCTGCAGGCGACTTCGAAGGAGCCATCGAGATCTTGAGAAAAAAAGGTCAAAAAATGTCTGCCAAGAGAGCCGACAGAGAAGCTAAAGAAGGTGTCGTCATAGCACTGACTTCTGATGACCATAAGCAAGGCGTCGTCCTAAAGTTAGGATGCGAGACTGACTTCGTAGCTAAAGGAGAAAGCTTCATCGAATTAGCGACGAGCTTCGCTCAGATCGCATTAGATAAAATGCCTGCTGACTTAGAGGCATTAGTAGCACTACCCTATGAAGGAGACCTGACTATAGCACAGAAGATAGAGGAGCAGACAGGTGTGATCGGAGAAAAACTGGAAATCAGCAAGTATGGATCGCTAAAGACTGACGGGCAGATACAGCCATACATCCACATGGGTCATAAAGCTGGTGTTATCCTCTCACTTAATAAAGATGGAGATGCATTCGCCGAGGCTGGCAGAAATGTCGCTATGCAGGTCGCAGCGATGCACCCTGTAGCTGTGGATAAAGACGGAGTAGATGCAGATACTATAGCGAAAGAGATCGAAATAGGTAAAGACATCGCAAGACAAGAGGGTAAGCCCGAAGCGATCATTGAGAAAATCGCAATGGGTAAGCTTAACAAATTCTTCAAAGAGAATACCTTACTCAATCAGACCTATGTAAAAGAGGGTAAGCAATCTGTACAAGAATACTTGAAGGGCTTAGACTCCGATCTGACGGTGACAGACTTCAAACATATAAGACTCGGATAGTCATCAAATTTAAAAAAGCGATTAATTCATTTTAATCGCTTTTTTTTTGCTCGGTGCTGAAGATGTCTAATTCATTTTTATACATTGTACCTGCAAGTCAAAGTAAATCGTTGCCGATAAATAATTAGCGGAATTATGGCATTAAAGTATAAGCGTATCCTTCTCAAGCTTAGTGGCGAGTCCCTCATGGGCAAAAAAGAATTTGGCATTGATCCTGATATGCTATCTCACTACGCCAAGCAAATCAAAGAAATTGTAGATCTGGGTGTAGAAGTCGCCATCGTCATCGGCGGCGGGAATATCTTCCGCGGACTGCAGGCTGACTCCTGCGGCATAGAGCGCGTCCAAGGTGACTACATGGGCATGCTGGCTACGTGCATCAATGGCATGGCATTACAGAGTACCCTTGAAGGGAAAGGCGTCTATACCAGGCTGGTATCAGCCATCGACATCAAGCAGGTCGCTGAGCCCTACATCAGAAGAAGATCTATCCGTCACTTAGAGAAAGGAAGAGTCGTGATCTTCTCAGCTGGGACAGGTAGCCCCTACTTCACGACGGATTCTGCAGCAGCTCTGAGAGCTAATGAGGTGAACGCTGACGTGATCTTAAAAGGCACCAGAGTGGACGGCATCTATTCCGCCGATCCAGAAAAATATCCAGACGCAGAGAAGTACTCACGTATCTCATTCGCAAAGGTCATCAGTATGGGCCTCGCCGTGATGGACATGACTGCCTTCACCATTTGTCAGGAGAATGATCTCCCTATCGTGGTATTCGATGTGACAGATGATATCAATAATATGTTATTGATCGTCAAAGGTGAACCGATTGGGACATTAGTGGAGACTTTCTAAAAGATATTAGCTCGTCACATCTAAATCCAACCCAGCGTAGTAGCCCGTATCCACATCTCTCACATACTTCGTATAGTAAGTAATCTGCCCCACGTGATAAGAGAAATGCTCAGCCACATGCACCAGGATGCTGATCACATTCTCATCAAAGCCTTGTACAGTCCTGTCTTCGATCAGATCAGCCGGCTGAATGCGATCCAGAGCTGATGCAACATCCCGCTCCAGAGTCTCTAATTGGCTCAATAAATAGCTGGTCTCCAGTGGACCCTTCTCAGAAAACTCTAAGGCACGCTCTCTGCGATCGGGCTGACCATCTATGCCTGCCAAGACGTACTGCCTGACATTACCACAGAGATGCAGCACGAGATTACCCACAGCATTCACATTCGCATTATGCTTATACCAGATCTGTTCTTCCGTGAGCTCCGCCAGACATATTTTAATTCTTGCGCTACCTTCCGCAATGAGTCTACGCTTCACATCTGTGATCAATAATTCCAATACTCTATCTTGATACGTCATACTGACAATATAATTGATTCGCCGACTACTTAGGGAGGTTCGCTAATAGAAAGTTGATTTGATTTGCGCCCATGATCTGATTGATCTCAGACTCAGAGTAGCCAGCCTTAAGCAGTCCGTCCGTCAGCAGGATGATCTGAGCCGCATCAAAAAGCGTCGTCACCGATCCATCAAAGTCAGACCCAAGACAGACATGGTCAATGCCCACCAAACTGATGACATGCTGCATCGCGGCAATGATGTGATCGATACTCGTACCGCACACTGCTCCCTCCCAGTAGCCAATGCCAATCATACCTCCGCCAGCAGCAATGGCTCTGATATGCTCGTCACTCAGATTGCGCGGTGAGTCACAGGTACTTCTGACTCCTGTATGGCTTACGACGACTGGACGGGTCGTCATAGCTAAGACCTCATCAATGGTCTGGCTTGATGCATGTGCCAGATCTATGATGATTGATTTTTCATTCATACGCGTGATGACTTGTCTACCTAATGATGTCAGTCCGCCTTGATCCACACCTGCAGAAGAACCACCGACCTCATTATCAAAGAAGTGAGTCAGACCCATAAGGCGGTAGCCATGATCAATCAAGTAATCCAAATTATCAAGATCATCTTCTAAAGCATGAAGCCCCTCAATCGCTAAAAGACCTGCTACTTGATGCCTGTCGGTGGATCTACGAGTTAAAAATGACTGTAGCTCAGCCTGCGTCTTGACAATGGATAGCTGGCCATCTGAATTTTTCTCGGCTTCGTGCAGCAGCTCACTTTGGTAGATGCATCGCTCTGTCAAGTTTGACCAGGTCCGCATCGGCCAGCGATTGCCGATGGCTAAGAGTGTGATGTTGTCAGTATCTCCAGAGTTACGCTGGTAGTTCTGGCCCTTGGGCGACTTCACGACGGCATCAAAGACCTGGAGTGTGTAGTTACCTTCTATGAGTCTGGGTATATCTACATGACCATGATCCAGACGCCTCAGTACATTGCGATCCCAGAGAAGATTATCGCTGTGCCAGTCAGCTATCGTCAGTCGAGGATGTAACTCCTGTGCAGCTTGGGATACCTCTGGCAGTTCGTCCAGCAGCCGCACATTCTTTTGTCGATCAGCCAGTTTAGCAGCGACAAAGAAGAAAATGATCAAGCCTATCACAAGGATGAAAAGCAGACTTCTAAGAATTAGTTTCATTTTGTATAAATTTTAAAACAGAAAATCGATCAGCAAGAACTAAGCTTAATCATACACTCGGGCATCTTCGTTATCTGCATCATAGACGTTTTATGTTCCTAAATGTACTGGCTTATGGACAATCTGCCCTTAAGAAAGCCGAATCATCTGATTTCCATATTAATATTTTTAATTCCCGCATTCTGTACTTGGAAAAGAAAATCCTATTTTCAAGAAGATTAACGCTCACCATATGAATCAGACCCATCGAAGACAACTACTCAAGATGCTCGCAGGCATAGCCGTAGGAACACCATTGACGAGCCATGCCACCACCACATCCATGGCTGCTCAGCCTGATCAGGATGACCTCACCACGGCGGCAACCATCAAGCACAACCCCATCGGCACCTCGACCTACTCTTTCTGGAGATTCAATGGCAAACGCGATGCCGTGAGTATGGAGTACTGCATAGAACAGTCCGCTCGCATGGGATTCGATGGGATTGAATTATTACTGGTCCAGATGACCTCAGAGGACAATGCCTATTTGCAAAAGATAAAACGATTAGCCTTCCATGCCGGACTGGATCTATATGGATTCTCCACACATCAGGGCTATGTCAGGCCCGAAAAAGCATACCGAGATGAAAACATTGCAAAGACCATTCATCAGCTAGAACTGGCTTATCGTCTGGGCATACCGACCATGAGATTAAACACGGGACGGTGGGGCACCTCAGAAAATTTTGATGCCCTGATGGCGAATCAAGGTATAGAGCCGCCCATCGCAGGTTATACAGAAGAAGATGGCTTTAGATGGGTGATTGACTCCATAGAGCAATGCCTGCCTACAGCAGAAAAATGTGGCGTCGTGATGGGCCTCGAAAATCACTGGGGCATTGGCAGGACAGCCGAAGCCGTCATGCGCATTGTAGAAGAGATCAATTCACCGTGGCTACAAGTGACCCTAGATACGGGTAATTTCTTGGAGGACCAATATCGCCAATATGAGCTGATGGCTCCGAAGACAGTCCTGGTACAGGCGAAGACCTATTATGGAGGTGGTAAGTGGTACAGCCTCGACATAGACTATGAGAAGGTCGGCCAGATCATGAGGCAGCAAAATTATAAGGGCTATGTCTCATTAGAATACGAAGGAAAAGGAGATGCCCTGGTCGAGTGTCCGAAAAGCTTGGAGATGCTGCGCCAGCATTTTTGGCACGAACTGGGATAATTTCTCGGATCAAATGCTAGCTTGATTGTGAATCAGGTAAATCAATAAATACGAAAATTGCAAATAGATTTAATAGCCATGCCGATCGTAAATGAAGCATGAATAAAACTCGCCGCCTCTAAACACCAGATAATGAAATACATCTATCTCTCTCTTTACTTACTCATCTTATCCAGCATGATGTCATGCCAAAGACAGACTCAAGCTCCTCTCATATCTACTGCCGAAGACATGACTACAATCGTAGAGATGAGTCCAGAAGAAGCACAGAAGAAACGGATGCTGCAGCGGGCTAAGGACCTAGAACTGGACACACCATATACGCATCCTCCTGGAGATGCTACATCACATCATGCCTGTGGCTTTGCAAAGATTCTTTGCTCTGCAGTCTTCATCACTGGATTAGACATGGACTTTGCTGCAGAAGCAATTGGCTATTTCTCAAGCCCCTACGAAGAGCGACTTAAGGTCTTAGAGAGAACGGTGGATCACGAAAATCAAACGACTCAGGTCACTCTCACTAATGGAGAAATAAGGACAGCCATCTACACAGGAGATCAAGGCTGCATCTGTGTCGGATCGGATGAGCAGCTGCACTTCACCCCGAAAAAAGTGGATAAGCTGGTACCCGATGCAAAGATGACACAGTGGCCTATGGGAGACCTACTCTCAGATGATCCACTCCCTGTAGAACTGGATATGGAAAAGATAGACAAAGCCGTCGAAACTGCATTCAATCCAGCAGGAGGGCTGACAGCAGGCCTGGTGATCACCCATAAGGGTCGCATCATAGGCGAAAAGTATAAGAAGGAAATCGATATGCACAGCTCCCTGGAAAGCTGGTCGATGGGTAAGAGCCTAACCGCTATGATGATGGGCGTACTCATTAATCAGGGTGTCTACAGTCTTGACCAGTCGGCGCCAATCCCAGAGTGGCAAGAAGCAGGAGATCCCAGACAAGAGATCACCATCAAAGACATCATGCGCATGTCCAGTGGTATCAGATTCAGAGCGCCGCAAGATCCAGACTTCGATCCGAGCCTAGGCTATCCAGATCATCTCTATGTATACACCAGTGCGGCTAACACATATCAGTATGTAGCTGGACTCGGTCAACAATGGAAACCGAATACAGTCGGCAGATACCGCAACTGTGATCCAGTACTCACCAATTATTTAGTCAGACTCGGCGTCGAAGGTAGAGGTCAAGATTATCACAGCTTTGCACAACGAGAAATATTCGATAAAATCGGCGTGAGCCATATGGTGATGGAGACAGATCCCTATGGGAATTATCTCCTGCAAGGCTATGAATTCGCTACGCCAAGAGATTGGGCGAGATTAGGAAATCTGGTCTTACAAGATGGTAAATGGAATGGCGAACAGATACTCTATCCAGGCTATCTTCAACATGCTATGGAAATAGCTCCTGCATGGAAAGCTGATGGCAGAAACATCTATGGTGGTAATTTTTGCTGGGTAAATGGGGATGGGTTCTGGCCAGTCCCAAAGGACGCAATTTTTTTTGCTGGCGCCGGTGGGCAGTTTACCATCATGATTCCTTCTCATGATCTGGTGGTGGTAAGGCTGGGTCATTACAAAGGGGCATCATTAGGCGTGCAGGCATTGAAGGATGCATTGAGTCTCTTGATGGAAGCTGTGCCACAATCGTAGGTATCGAAAATAATGATTAGCACAACTAATATCAGCTAAGACGTTTCCGATCAAACAACCTTGTAGATTCTACATTTCTTTTTTCTGAGATTGTCATTTTGACGTATTAAATTCTTGCTCTTTTGTGTAAGTGAAGAAATGAAAATACCTATGAATAGACAAGAAAGATCAAAGGTGAGCAAGCGATTAAAGTATTTGAATTAAAGGCTTGGAGATAGTACGAATTGTCAGAATGACCTTCCACTATTACCTAATTCATTCTCGGGTTTGGTCCTATCATTTTACTCTGAGTCACTGAATAGAGCACCAGCGCTGATCATAGAAGC
>CALFUK010000112.1 GCA_937929945.1 uncultured Saprospiraceae bacterium | reverse complement strand
AGCCCAGCTAAATCTGAAAACCCTGTTCCCCCACTCGGCGGGTAATTACTTGATAGATTTTGCAGATTAAACAGTTGAAGCGGAGCTAGACTGGTACCCAATTTACTCATGGGGTTCTCCAAGGTGTAGATCGCCATGTTGTTAATCTCCTTACCGACGTATAGTATGTCATTGATTTTGTCATAAGCTATGCCTTCTAATCCCACATTACCAGTCCCTGTGCCTGAAAGCTGAATGCGTGAAGCTGATCCTGGATACTGAATGGTAATGTTACTGCTGCCATTCGGTATGGTGATCACGACGATTCGCCTTCTTCTTTCTTCTGTGACTGCGTATTTATTATTTCCTAAATAGACGATCCCCTCAGTATCATTAAAATTATTAAGCTTAATTCTGCGAATCACGTTACCATTTAAATCCAATTCATAGACTTCAGGTATACCATTACGCACCGTGAATAATGTACCCGTGTCCTCATTGTAGCTGACTCCTGAGAGATCATTAGGAATGCTGGTCACTGTTGTATTCATACAGTTCGTGAACTCTCCGACCTGATAGCCAGGACACTGAGTGTCATCACCCACACATACATCGAATTTGTCGCAGATACCATCAGAATCCGCATCGTTAAATGTACCAGCACAATCACAATTCGTCGTCCAGATATCGTTATCAGTACAGATATCATTGTCATCACAAGCAGTCCCGATAAGCGTATCATCGAAGCCAGGACAGATATCTTCACCATCACAGACCGAGTCATTATCAGAATCTACATAGCTACCGACACAGTCACATGCTGAAGTGTATGTATCATTAATCGTGCAGACATCACCATCATCACAAGACTGGCCTATCAATGCATCATCAGTACCTGGACATTGATCATCGGCATCACATACAGTATCCATATCAGTATCTTGGAAAGTACCATTACACTCACAGTCAGTACCATAGACATCATTGATCGTGCACGCATCTCCATCATCACAAGAGGTGCCAATCAATGAATTCGGAAACGTCGGGCACGAGTCATTCGCATCGCAGATACCATCCGCGTCAGTATCTTGAAATGTCCCAATACAGCCACATGATGTTCCTAACGCCACATAGACGTCATTGATCGTACAAGCATTATTATCATCACACGGAGCTCCTAATAAAGCATCATCAAACGAAGGACACAGATCATCTGCATCACACACCCCATCAGCATCAGCATCATCAAAAGTACCGACACAAGCACAGGCCACTGCATCATAGATATCTCCTGAGGTACAGGCATCTCCATCATCACAGGGCGTATTTAACAAGCTATCATCCAAGCCTTCACAGACATCATCAGCATTACATACTCCATCAGCATCTGTGTCTTCGAATGTCCCTGCACACACACAGCTTGTCGTATAGACATCACCGATCGTACAGGCATCATTGTCATCACAGGCAGTACCGATCAGCATGTCATCTAACATCGGACATACATCATCAGCATCGCACACCCCATCAGCATCGGCATCATCAAAAGTACCCACACAGGCACAGGCCACTGCATCATAGATATCTCCTGAGGTACAGGCATCTCCATCATCACAGGGCATATTTAGTAGATTATCATCTAGTAAAGGACAAGAATCATTAGCGTCACATATCATATCCCCATCAGTGTCGGTATAGGTCCCGACGCACTCACATGCTGATGTATATATATCATTAATGGTACATGGGTCAGCATCATCACACGCAGTCCCAATGAGTAAATCATCGAACATCGGGCAGACGTCATCAGCATCGCAGACTGTGTCCATATCAGCATCATCAAATGTACCTTGGCATAAGCAGGTGGTAGCGTCATATATATCTCCCGAAGTACAAGCGTCCCCATCATCACAAGATGTCCCAATAAGCGCATCATCTAATAGTGGGCAAGAGTCATTGGCATCACAAATCATATCCCCATCAGTATCAGTATATGTACCTACACAGGTGCAAGTGCTCGTGTAAGTATCATTCTGTGTACAGGGGTCGAGGTCATCGCAGGCTGTACCGATCAGAAGATCATCAAAATTGGGACAAAGATCATTCACATCACATACAGTATCTCCGTCAGCATCATCAAAAGTACCTTCGCAACCACAAGCAGCAGCGGTGTAAACATCACCTGAAGTACAGGGGTCTAGATCGTCACAGCTGGTACCTAATAAATTATCATCGAACATAGAACAAACGTCATCATTATCACAGACTCCATCGTTATCAGAATCTTGAAACGTACCTGAACAAGCGCATGTGGAGGCAATGAAAACATCATTGATGGTACACGCATCCATATCATCACAAGGCGTACCAATTAAGTTGTCATCAAAATTAGGGCAGACGTCATCAATATCACAGACTCCATCACCATCTGCATCATTAAGTGTCCCCTCACAGGCACACGTTGCAGCTGAATAAGTATCCCCAGTAGTACATGGATTTAGATCATCACATGCTGTACCAATCAGTGTATTGCTAAGTGTAGGACAGCTGTCCTGACCGTCACAGATCCCATCGACATCTGAGTCTACCACAGCAGTCCCATTACAGACACAGCCGACAAGAGCTGCATTTTCTGTGGCAAGCAATTGCATATCAAAGCTGACATCTGAGCTATTGGCGCTTCTTTGGTGCACCTCCGCTGCTATGACATTTGTTCCAGAATTGAAGAAACCTACAGGGACTAAGTAACTAGAGATTTCATTTTCATTAGATTGGCTTCTTGAAAAGTCTCCATAATTATAACTCGAGAGATTTCTCATCCTTCTGATTATTGCTCGCTGACCATTGATATAGACCACGACACCATCATCGTGCATCACAGATAATGTAAAATTCACATAGGTACAGAGATCTGGAAGTGTAAATTCTTTTCTAAAATAAGCGGTATTTACAGAGTTAATTACTGTGCCTTCATCTCCGTCACCATAACCTAACTGTCCACTACCAGTGGGCCACGAGCTATCATCATAGCCCTTGCTGTACCAGATGAGTCCATTCTGACTGGCAGGCCGAGCAAAAATATCAGAGTAACTCCAGCTGGACTGATACGGGAAAATAGTGACTTGGGAAGATGCGACCACAGAAGTGCATAGCAATCCTAGCAAAAGAACACATAAACGAACATGGGACATATAAAAACTCTATTTAGATGTAGAGTTTTGAGGGTGCGGTAAAAAGCGAATTCTCTGATAAGTAGGTGTAGAGAAGTTGCAAAAGTATTGTTCTTTTCTTTAAAATCAAAAAATATGTAGAAAACCTACTACTTTTTAACAAACAGCATTTTTAAAGGAAATTCATTAATAAACCCTTGAGCTATACGGTTAATCTATCTTCTTGGTCATATACTCATACAAACTAAACATCATGAGGCGTCCGTGAGGTAGAAGGACCACACCCATGCGGATGGTCATATATATAGCTATAAGCTTATGGCCTACCAGCGAAACCGCTCAATGTGGACTTAGTGAATGATACCGGTGATATCTCACTCTTCAGTTTCCAAGGTCATACCAGTAAACCTCATAGTCGTCAGATCCAATGCATCTATGATACGATCTATCTACAGCATATTGCCACCAAAACTGTCTCACAAGGCATCAGCGCAGAAAATCTGATAAAGTCATTTTAAACGGGTGGCGTCTTCCGCCGCTAACTCCATCGAACTTGTACTGGTTTTTGAGGTCTCTTCATGGGCAGTGCTGAGCGCTGAGATGGCATCATGACTAAGACGACAGTTTTGATACAATAAGGGACAAATCATAATTAGAGTCTTTAAATCGTGTTTTATTCATGAATTTACTATTTTGATCTTTTACCGTTTATATTCTTGAGGCGTCTATGACGTGGATAATTAAGACACCCAAGTGGATGATTATACTTAGTTATTTGCTGATTGGCATTCAGATCTAAAATTTATACCTATGAAACGTCTATGACGTAGATAATTAAGACACCCAAGTGGATGATCTTAGTTATTTGCTGATTGGCATTCAGATCTAAAATTTATACCTATGAAACGTCTATGACGTAGATAATTAAGACACCCAAGTGGATGATTATACTTAGTTATTTGCTGATTGGCATTCAGATCTAAAATTTATACCTATGAAAAGTTTGTTTTTTATCGCCAGCCTGCTTTGTGCTGTTATGGTGTCAGATTATTCTGGATCATGGAAATACACTGTTGATTCTCCAGAAGGAAAGGTCAGTGGTACCTTCGTATTAACTAAGACCGCAGACGGATACACGGGTTCTGCCACTTCCGATGCAGGAGTGACCGACTTAGAAAACCTTGTTGTCGATGGTGATGCCATCAGCTTTCACGTGTACTATCAAGGCTATAAGGTGAAGGTGAAAGGAAAATTCAATGATGATAAGATGGAAACCATGGTCGATGTAGAAGGCATGCAGTTTCCCTTAGTGGCAGAGAAAGTCTTAGATTAACTAAGAAGAATAAACCTCGGGTATCTTATAATCAGCATCTGGTGTAGAGTAACAGATGTGCTTAGTCATTTTAGATTCACCTCGTAGGGTTATCCTATCTCATTTGAACATAAAAAAAGCCATCGCTTGTAAATCAGTCGATGGCTTTTTTTATGCTGTTTTTATATCAATCTACCTGAATAGATAATTACCCAAGACCTTCATCCCCATACTACCGATCTCATCCATCACACTGCCATCTCCATCACGATCTAGTATTTTACTGATGACACTTCTCTCCGCAGGCTCTCGCTTAGCCACGCTGTTGCCCAGCAGATCTGAAAGGTCAGGCGCTCTAAGGTTCTCCTCTTTCTTCTTCTTACCGAGCATACCGAGCACCAGCGGGGCCAGTCTGACCATGAGCATCGCTGTCTGGTTTTTGTGTAGCCCCGTCATTCGCCCGATAGCCTCGATGGCGAAGTTTTGCTTAGCGCCAAAGATATGGCCTAGGATACCGATACCATTGAGCGCATTTGAGTTATACCTCGCTCCCATATTGCCAGTGACCAGTCCAATGACATCATCCAGCACGCTGCCGTCATGATCTCTGTCCAGCGCACTGAGTAGTGCATTGGCTCCTTGCGGAGAAGCTGTATTTTTAGCGAGGGCATTAGTGAGGAATGCCATGATCGCATTCGTGGCGTTCGCCGTTTTTTGGTCATCGTTGATGCCCGTGTGCTCACTAAGAGCATGAATAGCATCATTAGAAAGTTGTCCTTGAAGTAGATCTAATAAGTCTGCCATTTTCGATTTTTCTGATTAGTAATTTATATAGTTAGCATCTTTTCATACCGTTATACAACAGAACAAATCAACTAATTAATTCATCAAATCTCCTGAAATTCCTTCGATTGGAATAAAGTTTGATTACAGAGAGATATACCTATTAGCGAAACGCTTAATATGATAAGAACCCTTAGCCTAGTTTTACTGTGTCTAATGTACAGCCAGATCTGGTCACAATCACCGACGGAGCTCTATATATCCACGTATCAAGACATTGCAGTGGCTGAAATGGTCTCTACGGGTATTCCTGCCAGCATTACCCTGGCGCAGGGTCTCCTAGAGTCTAATCACGGACGCAGCCGACTGAGCACAGAAGCGAATAATCACTTCGGCATCAAATGTGGCAGCGATTGGAGTGGCCCAACCATCTACGTGAAGGATGACGATTACGACCTGGAAGGTCAGCTGACAGAAAGCTGCTTCAGGTCATTCTCCTCAGCAGAAGAATCCTATAGAGCGCACAGCGCATTCCTGCTCAATCCTAAGAAAGAATACCGCTATGGCCACCTCTTTTCGATAGGACCCAGCGACTACCACGCCTGGGCCATGGGCTTACAAAACTCTGGATATGCCACTGATACGAGCTACGGGCAGAAACTTATCAAGCTCATCGAGACCTACAGACTGTACCAATATGATGAGCTACGCACAGCACCTACATCTACTTATTCTGCAGCTGCTAACCAGTCCATCATGCAAGACCCGGAGCCTGAGGTAAACACCCCTGTGATCACGGATGCAGGTAGCATCATCGATCTGCACGACAGCGGGACGCAATACGTACACATTGTAGAGGAAGGAGATAACATGCAGAGCATCGCCAGTCACTACAGCATCAACTTAGAAAAACTATATCACTACAACAGGCTACCCCCAAAAAGCCAGCCCATAGTGGGTGAAGAAATCAACTTAAATGCTTATCATCATTGGGGCAAGAGACCTAAATTTATCAGTCACACTGATATCATCAAAAGAAGCGAAGATGAAATCCTATTCGAATCCGAAGAATTTGCTGTCGAAAGACGCCACTAAAATTATATTTAGCTTAGTCTTTATACTGCTCTTGAGTACTGATCAGGCTCAGGCTCAAAGTTTTGTCTTTGGTCCTAAGCTGGGGCCGAGTCTCGAGTTTCAGATATGGAATGGCATACAGCGCCAGACACTGATCGCCTATCATGGCGCCTTCTTTATAGAGAGCTACGATGAAGATGAGCCCTCCTCTCTCTATGCTGAAGTAGGCTTTCATAAGCGGGGCAGCTCAGAGCGACAGCGATTTATCAATAACGCAGGCAATGACTTCATCGGTGGTCGGCAGCGCTTCGAGTTCAATAATGTGAATCTAATCGCCGGAGCGAAGCGCATCCTTAATATGGAGAAGAAGGCTAAGCCCTATTATCTACTTGCGATCAGAGCTGAGTATACACTGAGTACAAATTTAGAGCGCTATGAAAGATTTGCTGGCTATTTCCCTGTCGAGCCTTTCGTCAATAAAATCAATTATGGATTCACTGTCGGTGGGGGATTCCAGTATGACTTTGCAGAGCTGGTAGGTGGCGCCATCGAATTCAGACTCAATCCTGACATCTCAAAGCAATATGATCAGCCACCACTTGATAACGTGATTAATCCGTGGGATTTTGGCAACCGCAGAAGCCTGGCTCAGCAATCCATCAGAAATCTATCCTTTGAGATCAGCGCAGTACTCAGGCTGAAGCGGATCGTAGAATTTGTGAATTAATCACTAAGACAGTGCAGCTATGATTCATTCAGATCGATGACACTAGAAGCTCCTCAGAAATGAATCGACTCTCCCGACTGACTTCTATCCTGACACAACTGCAGACGAAGCGCATCGTCACAGCCACCGAGCTATCACAGAAATATGACGTCAGCATCAGGACCATCTACCGCGACATCCGCTCATTAGAAGCTTCTGGCATCCCGATCTATGTCGAAGAAGGCAAAGGCTATTCCCTCGTAGATGGCTACAATGTACCCCCTGTGATGTTCACCGAAGAAGAGGCGAATGCACTGATCACAGGCTTCACCATGATCTCTCGTAATAAGGACGCGAGCTTGGTAGAGCAGTATAAAAATGCTATTGACAAGATCAAGTCTGTCCTACGTCAAAATCAGAAGTCGAAAGCAGAATTACTGAGTCGTCGTGTCGTCGACATTCAGAATCTTTCAGAAGTGCGGACCAGCAATATTTTATCCAGTATCCAAGTGGCGATCACCTCACTACGTGTCTGTCAGATACACTACCGATCACTCTATAAGGAAGAAGAGTCTCACCGGAGTGTAGAGCCTCAAGCCATGTATCACACCCAGGGTAACTGGATCTTGATCGCTTGGTGTCAGCTTCGCAGAGACTATCGAGAGTTTAGACTCGACAGAATCCAATCCATCAAAATGACCAGTAGCACCTTCGCTGATCGTGCGTTCGATCTGATGCACTACTTCAATGAGCAAATCAACAAAGCGAGGAAATCCAAGGCCAAGTAATTTCTTTAAGTCATCGTACAGACCCCTGACATAGGGCTGTCACTAAGGCCCTATACTTTTGTCCTATTCATTCATTAAAACAAAATCAACATGAGTATCACAAAACTTGAGCCCTTTCACATCATTGGCATCACTGTCCGCACATCTAATCATGAAGGAGCGGCAGCAAAGGACATACCAGCGCTGTGGCAGCGCTTCATGACAGAGGGCATCATAGCGCGGATACCGCAGAGCATTGATCAGAATGTACACTGTGTATACACGGAGTACGAGGGAGATTACACTCAGCCTTATACCGTATTATTAGGTATGAAAGTCTCATCACTAGAGCAGATCCCAGATGGGCTGACGGGGATGACTTTCGCAGGCGGCAGCTACGAGGCATTCCATTGTGAGGGTAAGATGGCTGATCATGTCGTCTACCAAGCTTGGGAGAAAATCTGGCAAAAGCCACTCCAGAGAGCCTATACGGCAGATATAGAAGTCTACGATGCTAATAAGTCAGATGCTGAACACGTAGCCGCTGACATTTATATAGCTATCCAATAATCAATATGATGACTGAACTAAACACGTACTACATCAGCCAGGAGGAACCGACAAAGAGTTGTCTCCTGGCACTCCGCCATTTCATTCTGGACTTTGACCCAGCCATCACGGAAAGCTGGACACACCGAATGCCCATGTTCCGATACCACGGCAAATTATTCTGCTACCTATGGACAGATAAGAAGAGCTACACACCCTACATAGGTATCTATAAGGGGACAGAAGTGGACCACCCTGAGCTTATACTAGGAGCCCGCAAAAAAATGAAAATCATGTACATCGACCCAGAGCAGGATATACCAGTCAACAAACTCCAAGCAATTTTAGAGATGGCAAGAGAATTGTACTGAAATAACCTATTGACAGAAGAAAAATTTAAAGAAGAGATGGGGCATAAAATATTCTAAATCCAAACATGTAATAAAGAGAAACCCTCTGTATCTCCCTTGAAAAAGAAGACTTCTGTCTAGGATTTATAACCGTTTGTGGCAATCCAAGACACTTATCATAAAAGTCAGCCTGCCCCCCTTTTCAAATGGAATACAAGAGGCCACTCTATCCAAATACCGCTAAGGCTTATTTCTCTTAATGACCGATACGTTTTAATAAACAAAACCTCTGTATTTATCCCGATAGTGATCGAGATGGTCTATTCGAAAGGCAGACTTCTGTCTCAGTATCGATAGCCGTTTGTGGCAGGCCAAGACAATTATCATAAAAGTCAGCCTTCTTCCCCTTTTCAAGGGGAATACAAGGGCTTACTCTACTCAGATATCACTAACATTCATAGCTCTTAGTGATCTGATACATTGTAATAAAGAAAAACCTTACTATAATTTGCAGCCTACCCAATCTTGCCAAAATCCCAGTCACCTCTGTACTCTCGCTGCACCCACTGATTCGCGTCAGGTAGATTCGTGATCTCCATCTTGGCGCCGTCCCAGAGCAGCTGCTTACGGCCGATGAAGCGGTCATTACCACGCCAGAAATTATCTTCTACTATATCAGGATTCTTGAGATTATAGGCTTTGATCGCTAGATTACCCATCAGAATACTTTCTGTGAATGGACCTGCATAAGAGAAGGGAGAGCTCGTCTCACCTTTGCCATAGCCGGCCATAGCGGCATTTACCCACTGGACATAGTGGCCTTCTGGCACACGAGTCTCCTTTTCGGCTGGCATCTCCTCGTACTCCATCCGACGTGTAGGGATCAGGCGCGGATTAGCCCCGTAGCAGTCACACATCAGTGTGCCCTTGGTGCCGTAGAAGATGCATCCACCATCCCAGTTGCCCATGGCTTCATCAGGACCGAGGCCTTCTGGGCGCTCTGGCTGGATGCCACCATCCATCCATGCGACTTTGATCTCACCTGGACCATCTGTACGCGGATAAGTGAAGTGTATTTTGCTCGAATCTGGAAAGCTCTCTGAGTAATCCTTTTCTTGAAAATTACCTATGTAACTGCCCGATACGCTGCATTCTACCGAAGACGGATACTTGATTGGCAGTATTCTGAATACTGGATCCATGATGTGACATGCCATATCGCCAAGTGCTCCAGTACCATAATCGTCCCAACCTCTCCAGTCAAATGGATGATAGCCTTTATTAAAATCTCTATAAGGAGCTGTTCCCAGCCATAGATCCCAGTTGAGCTCTGATGGGACTGGCATTTTACCTTCTGGCACCGCCAAAGCTTGTGGCCAGATCGGTCGATTGGTCCAGCAGATGACTTTTTCGACCATGCCGATCATGCCTGAATCATACATCTCTTTCATCTTGCGCACACCATCACCAGAAGCGCCTTGGTTACCCATTTGAGTCACCACTTTATATTTGTCTGCAGCCTCTGTCAGCACGCGCGCTTCGTAGATGTCATGCGTTAGTGGTTTCTGCACGTACACATGCTTACCTTGCTGCATGGCATGATAGGCCGCTACGGCGTGCATATGGTCAGGTGTAGAGATGGTCACACCATCCGCAGATTTGACTTTCTTCAGCATTTCCCGAAAGTCCTCATAGTATTTCGCTTTCGGCCATTGGGTCTTTGCCCTGACGGCTTGGCGCTCGTCCACATCACAGAAGGCGATGACTTTAGCATTGGGGCTTTTTGCACATTCTCCTAAATCACTGAAGCCTTTACCACCAGCACCAATACCGACAATGTTAAAAGTATCACTGGGCGGAACGTAACCTTTGCCTCCGATCACATGTCGTGGTACGATCATAAATCCAGCTGCACCAGTAGAAGCTTTCTTGATGAAGTCTCTTCTCGAATCTGTTTTGGTATTATTTGCTTTTTTCATAGTTGATATTTTTAGCGTCCCAGTGATTTAACGCCTGCGATGCCTAATAATGTAGTAAATTAACACGAGTCTCAGAATATCACAAAGTATCAGACAAAAATAAATAATTCCCTTTTGCTGCGTCACTTCGATTATGATCCATCAATATGAAGTGGATGTCTATAAATAAGTCAATTGATTCGAGATGGTGTAGATAAAAATGAAGTAGATGTTTGTGCTCATTACAAATCATAACTGGCTTAAGATACCCATATCTTAGGGATGGGTCAGTTCTTTTCAGTGATCTCTTGCCCGATGCGGATGTAGTTTTCTTTGATGCTTTCAGGCATATTCCTGGCACCTATAGATTCTGGATGATCAAATCCACTAGGCCAAAAATAGCCTAAGATGGCAATTGCTTTTTCTTCTGATTTAGCTAACTCATAATAACTATTGGCAACATCTGCCATTTCTTCTATTGAGATACCACCGAAATCTCTATGCACTGAGCTGATGTAATGGCTATCCATGACCACCACCAAACTCTGGTCAGTGGTGGAAAATTTTGATTTTAGAACATTCATTTCAGAGAGATAACCGAGATCTGATTTTGGGTCTCTAATAAAATAATGGTCAAATCCTACCCAATCCACAGAAGTGGGTATCTGCAGCTGGTCTATGGCCGGATATGCTTCAATAATCATGATAGGAATATTTGGTATCGTCAGTTCCACGTAATCAGCCGCGGATTTTAAATCTGAAAATGATATTCCATTCCAAGTAGGCTCTTCTCCTATGTAAAAGGCTTGGACTAAATCCTGATTCGCTTGCAGATCATTAATCGATATAAAATCATCCCATCTGGATGAATAGTCTGATCGGAGACTGTATTCAGCGCCTGATGGACTATTGGTGCCGACCAGCTCAAAGAACAGCTCCCAGACATGCAGGATACTTTTGACCTGTAATTCATGCATCGCTGTCCTTCTATCCTTAATATCATCTGACGGAGCTACGACAAGAATATCTGCCACATTAGTGAATCCAGATACTTCATTGATGTAGTTAGTCTTCACTTGTCCATCTGTCGGGTCGTCCCAATAAGTGTCAATTAGAGTAAAGCCGAAATACTTCAAATGGGAGTCATGATCAGTCCTGGAGCCTGGACTTTCTTTGGCACAGGAAGTTAGTGCCATGATCGATAAAACCAGTACAAATCTTATCATATTGAGGAGATCAATTAGAGGCCACACTCTCGTGCGATGGAAGCCATTAAAGATCTAACGAAGGCTCCTGTTTAATATTCTCACCAATGATGAAACCGCCGGCACAGTTTACTCGCTGGAGAATACTGAGCCCACAAAGGATCGGTTCAGCCTTGCGATATTGTCCAGTGATATCTCCTTCGGACATTCCGCTTCACAGGCCCCGACATTAGAGCAGAAGCCGAAGCCTTCCTTATCCATCTGTGCTACCATCTTCTGGGATCGCTTACTGTGCTCTATCTTACCCTGAGGCAGTAGGCCCAAGTGAGAGATTTTAGCTGAGGTGAAGAGCATGGCTGAGCCATTAGGACAGGCTGCCACACAGGCACCACAGCCGATGCATGTCGCTGAGTCAAAGGACTTCGCTGCGATGTCCCCTTCGATAGGAATAGAGTTACCATCAGGGGCTTGGCCAGTATTCACTGATATATAACCACCCGCTTGGATCACTCGATCAAAGGCTGCGCGATCGACCACGAGGTCTTTGATCACTGGAAAGGCTGAAGCGCGGAACGGCTCTATCGTAATAGTCTCGCCATCTTTATAGTGTCTCATATGTAACTGACAGGTCGTGGTGCCTTTCTGAGGACCGTGCGGACGACCATCGATGACTATATTACAAGAGCCACAAATGCCCTCACGGCAGTCATGCTCAAAAGCCACTGGGTCTTTCTTTGCTTCTATGAGTTGCTGATTCAGAACATCCAGCATCTCTAAGAATGACATGTGCTCATCAGCTTCTACCTGATAGGTCTCGAATGAACCTTTGGTTGAATTATTTTTTTGTCTCCAGATTTTGAGTGTCAGTTTCATAAGTATACGTTTTAGAACTGCTGCCTGTCAGCAAATAATTAGTGTAACATCCCCTTAGATCACTTAATTATCTACGTCATTGACGTTTCTATTTTATAAATTATTAAGCTGCATGCCAATCGGTGAATTCATAAGGTCATTCAATTATTGAGTGCCTTAGTATATTCGAATATAGCTGGCATTACTTATAGCTTCTGGTTTTCAATTCTACGTTTTTAAAGACTAATTCTTCTTTGTGAACCTGAGGCTCTTGCTCATCCCACTCCCACGCCGCTACGTAGGCATAGTTTTCATCATCACGCTTAGCTTCGCCATCCTCCGTCACGTACTCTTCTCTGAAGTGACCACCGCATGATTCGTTCCGATCCAGTGCATCAAGCGTCATGACTTCTCCGAGCTCCATGAGGTCAGCGACTCTGGTTGCTTTCTCCAGCTCAGGATTAAATTCGTCAGCTGTGCCAGGTATAAAGACATCACTGTAGAACTCATCGCGTAGAGCCCTGAGCTCTTGTCTTGCTTTTGTCAGACCCTCAGCATTACGTGACATACCGCAGTATTCCCACATGATCTTGCCGAGTCTTCTGTGAAAGCTTTCCACTGACTGATTTCCTTTGATATCAATCAGTCTTTGCAGGCGCTGTCTGGTATCATTTTCTGCCTTTTCGAATTCTGGCAAGTCTGGACTGATATTAGGCGTCCTGATCTCTTTGGATAAAAACTGTCCGATGGTATAAGGTATAACGAAATAGCCATCAGCCAGACCCTGCATCAATGCAGATGCTCCCAGTCGATTCGCTCCGTGATCTGAGAAGTTAGCTTCTCCGAGTGCGAATAGTCCTGGGACATTAGTCTCCAGATTATAGTCTACCCAAAGACCGCCCATGACGTAGTGGATGGCTGGGTATATTTTCATCGGCAGCACGTATGGATTCTCGCCCGTGATCTTCTCATACATCTGGAAGAGGTTACCATATTTCTTCTTCACGACCTCGCGACCCAAGTCTATTATTTTTTCTGCAGTAGGATTATTTATGCCCTGAGATAGTGCCTCAGAATGGCCATACCTCTCGAATGCAGAGCTGAAGTCTAAGAACACTGCCAGACCAGTCGGGCTCACACCATTACCCGCATCACAGGCTACCTTGGCGGCACGTGATGCCACATCTCTCGGTACGAGATTACCAAAGGCTGGATAGCGTCTTTCTAAGTAATAATCCCGATCCTCCTCGGGTATATCGAGTGCTGTCTTTCTTTTCTCTCTGATGGCTATAGCATCTTCTTTTTTCTTAGGTACCCATACACGACCATCATTACGCAGTGACTCTGACATCAGGGTCAGCTTAGACTGGTAGTCACCGGATACAGGTATGCAGGTGGGATGTATCTGGCACATGCATGGGTTAGCCATGAGTGCGCCTCGCCTCACGGCTCTCCAGGCAGCTGATACATTAGAACCCATCGCATTAGTAGATAGGTAGTATACATTGCCGTAGCCTCCTGTGGCTAGGACCACTGCGTGTGCCGCATGCCTCTCCAGCTTTCCCGTCAATAGATTACGCGCTATGATGCCTCTCGCTTTACCATCTATAGTCACTAAGTCCAGCATCTCATGCCGGTTATACATTTTTACATTACCTGTAGCTATCTGTCGGGATAGACCTTGGTAGGCGCCTAGTAATAGCTGCTGGCCTGTCTGGCCTCTGGCGTAGAAAGTCCGACTGACTTGTACCCCACCGAAAGATCGATTGGCCAGTAAGCCTCCATATTCTCTGGCGAATGGTACACCCTGCGCGACGCACTGATCGATGATCTCCGTACTCGCTTCGGCTAGCCTGTGTACATTGGATTCTCTACTTCGATAGTCTCCACCCTTAATGGTATCATAGAATAAGCGATAGACACTATCACCATCATTCTGATAGTTTTTAGCTGCATTTATACCTCCTTGGGCAGCTATACTGTGTGCTCTACGCGGACTATCGTGAAAGGTAAAACACTTCACATTATAGCCCAGCTCTCCGAGTGTGGACGCGGCTGAAGCACCCGCCAGTCCTGTACCGACGACGATCACTTCGAGTCTTCTTTTATTATTAGGTGCTACCAGATTCATCGTAGACCTGTATTTGGTCCACTTCTCTGCTAATTCTCCTTCTGGAACATTACTATCTAATTTCATAGTCACTTCTATTTAAAAAACATATAAAGTGGAATAATGGCAAAACCTAAGGGGATGAGGATAGCATACACCTTCCCTACGAACATGATGATCGGGGTATATTTCTTATGACTCAGCCCGAG
>CALFUK010000111.1 GCA_937929945.1 uncultured Saprospiraceae bacterium | reverse complement strand
GTAGTAGCGGGAGCTGGACTTGAACCAACGACCTTCGGGTTATGAGCCCGACGAGCTACCAACTGCTCCATCCCGCGATATATGTTTATAACTGAGTTATGTCTGTTGAAGTTCCTTTTGACTTTCAAAAGGAATGCAAATATAGATAAAACTTCTCGTTAGAGAATGATACGTCTAAATACTTTTAGAACTTATGCTGAGGCGGCTACGACGGTCTCTTTGCTCTCCATACCAGTGAAGAAGTCAGACTCGCCTGATCCAGTGACTTTGATGCCGCCACGGTTATTACGGAGGGTCCTGCTGTACAGGGACAGATCAGAATCCACCAGCCATCTCCACAGTAGCTTACTCCAAGATGTATGATAGACTAATGTCTCATAGTATTCAGGGGCGATAGCCTTGATCTTAGGCAGATTATTCCAAGGGACATAGGAGAAATCATGGTGCTCATTGTGAAAGCCGACATTGAAGGCGACCAAATTAAGAGGGCCATAGTAGCTGTATGTCTCTTGTGGTGGTGCCACCAAATAATGTTCTTGTATCCATCTAGCGCCGATAGGGTGGAGACCCACGGAGAAGAAGAAAGAAGCGAAAACGTATAAGATAGCGCCCCAACCCATGAAGAAGATAAGGAAGGCATCAAAAGCAATGAGTGCTGCCAGATTAATCCAAATCCACTTATTCGAAAACTGGATCTCCTTGAGCCTGGGTGGTCTCAAGCCCTGAAAGACAGGGAAGAGCAGTAACCATAGTGCTTTTCCGAAAAAGCCGTTGCCAATCAGTTTTGCTTCCCAGTGGCTAGGCAGATCAGCATCAAGTGTGTAGTCACCTTGAAAAGCGTGATGCTTCAAGTGGTATTTTCTAAATCCTGCGGATGTGGGAAAGCCATTTGGCAGATCGCAGAGGATGCCAGCGATGATATTCGCTGTCCGATTTTTGAAAATCATATTGTGAGAGCAGTCATGCATCAGTACGAATAGTGCATGATTAGCGAAAGCACCAATCGCATAGGCAGCTATCAGAATGACCCACCAAGACATCGGGGCCACGAAGTAAGCCACCACCATCTGCAGCATGACGATGCCAAGGATGAAGTAGATGGTATTCACATTTCGCCCCATCAAGTCTTTGATCTGAGGATATTTTTTGATGATCTCCCTCGTCCTGGCGACGTGCGGCTCCTGATCATGGCTGTGCTGAAAATCTGTTGGCATCTGACTCATGGATGTCTTTTTCTGGTTGTTTGGCGAAATTAGATATTTTTCAATTATTTGTCTGACAGATAAGTAAGAATAAATGAATCATGGATTTGTTCATTACATCGAGCTATATGGAATAACTATAGACTAAATTTATCCAGCCCAATGTATGAATGCTCACACTCAGGATGAATTGACAGATCGCGCGGATGGGTAGTGCCGATACTTAGCCAGCTACAGCTATGCACTGAATGGAGTGATCTTTAAGATTAACTCAGACTTACTCGACTGTCATTTTGTCATTACTTCGATATTACCCTATCTTTGCACTCTACACTAAGAAAACTATGTACGACCAGAACCCTACGATCGAAAATGTCAAGCAGCAAGTAGCAGAAGAGCGCCAAGGAGAGGCCCTGGTACTCGGTGAGGAAAAGGATGGTAAGAAGTTCTACATCGAGAGCTATGGCTGCGCGATGAATTTCAGTGACTCAGAGATCGTGGCCTCCATTCTGGCTAAGCAGGGCTACAGCTCCACGAAGCATATGGAGCAGTCAGACCTGATCCTGATCAATACCTGCTCCATCAGAGAGAAAGCAGAGTATAATGTGAGACAGCGGCTGCGTGTCTTTGACAATGTGAAGCGTGAAAGACCTGGCACTCTGATCGGTGTGATGGGCTGCATGGCGGAGCGGCTGAAAGAGAAGCTGCTGGAACAAGAAAAGCTGGTGGATATTGTCGTCGGCCCAGATGCGTACAGAGACTTACCACAGCTCATTTCTTCTGCTGAAGATGGCGATAAGGGGGTAAATGTATTCCTTTCCAGAGAGGAGACTTATGCCGATATCTCGCCACTCAGACTGGGATCTAATGGTGTGAATGCTTTTATCTCCATCATGAGAGGCTGTGATAATATGTGTTCCTTCTGCGTGGTACCTTACACCAGGGGCAGAGAGCGGAGCCGGGATGCATACTCCATCGTCGCCGAAGCAGCTGACCTATTTGAGAAAGGCTACAGAGAGGTGATGCTCTTAGGGCAGAATGTAGATTCCTACAAGTGGGCCAGTCCTGATGGAGAGGAGCAAGTGAATTTTGCCAGCCTCCTGGAGCGCGTCGCGCTGGTGTCACCAGACTTACGAGTCAGGTTCTCTACCTCACATCCAAAGGACATCACGGACGAAGTCCTATATAAGATACGCGACTACGAAAACATCTGTAACTACATACACCTACCAGTCCAGTCTGGTAACAGCCGCATCCTGAAACTCATGAATCGGACCTATGACCGCGAGTGGTACAAGGAGCGAGTCGAGGCGATCTACCGCATCATTCCAGACTGCGCTATTTCATCTGATATCATCACGGGATTCTGCACAGAGACGGAAGAAGAGCATCAGGATACTTTATCGATGATCGAGTGGGCTGGCTATACCATGTCCTATATGTTCGCTTATTCTGAGAGACCGGGGACACTGGCTGCTAAGAAATATGAAGATGACATCGATCTGAAGACAAAGAAAAGGAGGCTGAGTGAAGTCGTCCATCTGCAGCAAGAGCTCTCGCACCAGCATAACCTGAGGGACATCGGGAAGACCTTCAAGGTATTAGTAGAGGGTGTATCAAAGAAATCTGACAAACACCTCAAAGGCAAAAACAGCCAGTACAAAGTCGTGGTATTCCCCACCGATGGGACAATTAAGAAGGGAGACTATGTGCATGTAAGAATCAAAGAAGTGACCAGTGCCACACTTAAAGGAGAAATCGTAACAGCGGATGAATAGTACTCTGCAAGGCATCAAAAGAAGGTTTGGCATCATTGGGAATGCGGACAAGCTCAATCGGGCATTGAGTACGGCCATGCGTGTATCCGCTACAGACCTCTCAGTCCTGATCTCCGGTGAGAGTGGGGTAGGAAAGGAAGTATTCTCCAAGATCATCCACCAGATGAGTCCGCGGAAGCATAATGAATTCATTGCCATCAATACGGGAGCTATCCCAGAGGGCACGATTAATTCTGAACTCTTTGGTCATGAGAAAGGGGCCTTCACTGGCGCTACTGGGGAGCGTAAGGGCTACTTCGAAACAGCGAATAAAGGAACCGTATTCTTAGACGAGATAGGCGAGATGCCCTTAGATACACAGGCATTCTTGCTTAGGATATTAGAGTCAGGCGAGTATATGAAAGTGGGCTCATCCAAAGTCCTCAAGACAGACCTTAGAATCATAGCCGCGACTAATATCAATCTGGAGCAGCAGATTAAAAAAGGAAAGTTTAGAGAGGACCTGTACTACCGACTGAATACCGTGCCCATTCACGTACCCTCGCTGAAAGAGAGACGAGAAGATGTCTATCCACTATATCGAAGATTTGCGATTGATTTTGCTGAAAAATATTCCACTGACATCATAGAGCTGGACGAGCAGGCCCGACTGCTATTGGAGAATTACAGCTGGCCTGGGAACATCAGAGAGCTGAAAAACATCGTGGAACAGCTCTCCATCATGTCGGATGATAAAGATATTTCTGCTGAGCAGCTCATCGACCTGATCCCGCATATCACCAAGCGAAATCTGCCATCACTCAGCTCGAAAGAGTCAAAAGACATACCTGCAGAACGAGAGATCCTGTACAAGCTGCTATTCGATATGAAGACTGACCTGAATGATCTGAAGTCGCTCATTTTTCAGCTGATCAAATCCAATGACCTGCGTGTGCCAGATATGGCTCAGCTCAGTATGCTCAATCACTCAGCTGCTAATGACGGCGGACGGGGCTACAGGGATATGAGCTCCAGTCCAGTGGCATCGCCAGCTTCGATCAATCTGGACCGAGATGTGTCGGCATCCAGGCCGATCATCCTGAATCAGCCTGACCAAGCCGACTATAATAACACGGAAGTCGTAGAGGATAATCTATCCTTAGAGGACATGGAGCGAGAGATGATCTCCAAAGCCTTGAAGAAGTACCGCGGAAGAAGAAAGGACGCTGCGATCGAGCTGGGCATCTCTGAGCGCACCTTATATCGTAAAATAAAGGAATACAACCTGTGAGGTATTTGATATTATCGGCCTTATTGATCTTACTGTACGGCTGCAGTATCTATAATCTGGACGGCATCAGCATCAGCCCAGAGGTAGAGACATTCTATGTGGCAGCATTTCAGAATACAGCGGCTAATGCGCCAGCTGGAATAGAAGTACAATTCACCGATGGGCTGATCCAGCGCATCAATAATAATACAAAGCTGAATTACAGCGATACGGATATTGATATAGAGTTTGACGGCAGCATCACATCATTCCGCGTGAGCGCAGTAGCACCTCAGCAATCAGGGGACCAGGCCACGACGGCTTTCAATCGGCTGACTATCTCAGCTAAAATAAACTACGTCAATAATATAGATGAAGATGAGAATTGGTCCCAGACATTTTCCTTTTTTGAAGACTTTGACAGCAATACCGATCTGAGCGGCATACAGGATGACCTAACAGAACGTATCTTTGAGCAGATGCTAAATGACGTATTCAATAAGGCATTTACCAATTGGTAGCTACACGTAAACTGTAATTGATCAGAATGACCATAGATAACATTTCAAAATATTTGGAGGAAGGAGCAGATCTGTCTGATCTGACGGAGGATGGTATCCAGGCTTTGATCAGTGAGCATCCATTTTCTGCGGCGCTTCGTGATCTATTAGTCAGAAAGCAATCTCAGAATCAGCATTTTGTGCTGGATGACTTAAGTCAGGCTGCGTACTTCAGTCCTCAGGTAGACCAATTCTATACACAGCATTTTCAGTGCCGTCCTTTATTGAATGATTCAGTAAGTGCAGCTGATCCCGAGCCGCCAGTAGTGCTCCCAGTGGAGCCGAAGCAGCCAGTGGAGGCAGATCTCATTGCAGATAGAGTAGTAGTAGAGACTGGCGGAGTCATCGCTGGCTCAGCTATTCGCGTGGTAGAGTCGGAGAATACAAATGAAGCTCCCGTGCAGTCTGATAAAAAAGAAAATGAAGGCATCATACAGTTTGAGAGCCTCTCGGATTATGCCAAGTGGCTGATGAGCACGACTTCTATTGTGGAGATAGACCAGAAAAGAAGTGGGGAAAAAGGAGATCGTATTCAGAATAGTACGGGTGAAGAGCTCATGACAGACAATGCTGCTGCAGAAGCCATCACTGAAGATGATGCTGAGGAGGTCAGTCTCGCTCACGAAGACAAGAGCACCCGATATAATGAGCAGATTGTATCAGAAAGTCTGGCCGAAATCCTTGTCGAGCAAGGACTAAATCAAAAGGCAATTGCGATGTATGAGAAGCTCAGTTTGATTATTCCAGAAAAAAGGGCTTATTTTGCAGCTCAAATCCAGAAAATTAAGTAGCCATGATTACTTTTCTTACAATATTGACAGCTTTAGTGTGCATACTACTTATGGTAGTGATCTTAATTCAGAATCCTAAAGGCGGTGGAGTGGACTCTACGTTCGGCGGTCAGGGCGCTAACCAAATGTTTGGTGCAGCGAAATCTTCTGATATGATCGAAAAATTGACTTGGGGTTTGGCAATAGCGCTCTTTGTACTTTGCATCGTGACAGCCATAGCTGTGAATGGCGGAGGTAGCGGCTCAGGATTAATTTCAGGGTAGGATAAGCCTACCATTTCTCATCATATCTTTGTCAATCTGACATAAAGACCTGTTATAAATTCAGTATTTAAGGAACTAAAATGCTAAAGCAAGCAATAATGGCAGTTATTTCTAACTGGCATAGCTTGTGATATACATGCAATATTATTCATAACCTTTAAAATAAATACGAAGTATGAAATTGAAGCCAATCAACGACAGAGTGGTTGTCCAACCAGCCCCTGCTGATGAAAAAACTTCAGGTGGAATCATCATTCCAGATACAGCCAAGGAAAAGCCACAACGTGGTAAAGTCGTCGCCGTAGGTCCAGGTAAGGACGACCTGAAGTTAACCGTTAAAAAAGGAGACACTGTACTCTACGGAAAGTATGCCGGTCAAGAACTTCAATATGAAGGAAAAGACTTATTGATTATGAGAGAAGATGATATTCTAGTCATCCTCGGATAAGACCAACTCACCATTATTTTTAATTTAATTAACCAGAAAACTTAAAACATAAGCATATGGCTAAACAGATTAGCTTCGACTCAGATGCTCGGGTAAGGCTTAAAGCAGGGATTGATGCTTTAGCAAACGCTGTACGAGTAACTTTAGGCCCAAAGGGTCGTAATGTCGTCATTCAAAAAAGCTTCGGCGCACCGACTGTCACTAAGGATGGTGTCACTGTAGCTAAAGAAATCGAACTGGAAGATCCAGTAGAAAACATGGGCGCTCAGCTCGTCAAAGAAGTAGCATCTAAAACTGCTGACCAAGCAGGTGACGGTACTACGACTGCCACAGTCTTAGCTCAGGCTATGGTGACTGCTGGTATGAAGTATGTCGCTGCTGGAGCTAACCCGATGGATCTCAAAAGAGGCATCGATAAGGCTGTAGATGAGGTAGTAGCCTCTCTCAAAAAGCAGAGCACTGTCGTCGGTAATGATTTTGATAAGATAGAGCAGGTAGCATCTATCTCTGCGAATAATGACTTTGAAATCGGAAAACTGATCGCTGATGCGATGAAGAGAGTGACTAAAGACGGTGTCATCACTGTAGAGGAAGCTAAAGGTACTGATACTTACGTCGATGAAGTATTAGGTATGCAGTTTGACAGAGGATATCTATCTCCATATTTCGTGACGAACACGGAGGATATGAAGACAGAATATGAGAATCCATTGATTCTGATCCACGATAAGAAAATCTCTAACACAGCTGATATCATTCCAGTATTAGAGAAAGCATCACAAGCGGGCAGACCACTAATGATCATTGCTGAGGACGTAGAGTCACAGGCATTAGGCCTATTAGTTGTGAATAGACTGAGAGGTGGATTAAAGGTAGTAGCTGTGAAGGCTCCTGGCTTCGGTGATAGAAGAAAGGCAATGCTAGAAGATATTGCTATCCTGACTGGTGGTACTGTCATCTCAGAAGAGAAAGGCTATAAACTAGAGAACACAGAGCTGGAGCACTTAGGCGCATGTGAGAAGATCACAGTCGATAAGGATAACACCACTGTCGTCAATGGTAATGGTAAGAAAAAAGACATCACAGGTAGAATCAATCAAATCAAGCAGCAGATCGAGACGACGACATCTGACTATGATAGAGAGAAGCTACAAGAAAGATTAGCGAAGCTATCAGGTGGTGTCGCTGTCCTTTATGTAGGAGCTACCACAGAGGTAGAGATGAAGGAGAAGAAAGATAGAGTAGATGATGCACTGCACGCGACGAGAGCTGCTGTAGAAGAAGGTATCGTCACTGGTGGAGGTGTAGCCCTCGTAAGAGCTATCCCTAAGCTAGCGAAGCTGGAAGGACTTAACGAAGATGAGACCATGGGTATCCAGATCGTCAAGAAGGCACTAGAAGCACCTCTAAGAGGTATCTCTGACAATGCTGGAGTCGATGGATCAGTGGTGCTACAGGCTGTCTTGAATAGCAAAGGATCTATGGGCTATAACGCTCGTACTGATAAGTATGAAGACTTGAAAAAATCAGGTGTCATTGATCCGACTAAAGTGACTAGAATCGCCATTGAAAATGCTGGTTCTATCGCTTCTATGGTCTTGACTACAGAGTGTGTGGTCAATGATAAGCCAGAGGAGCACGCTGCCATGCCACCGATGCCAGGTGGTGGCGGTATGCCAGGTATGATGTAGTCGATCTTTTGATCGAAACAATAACGCAAGAGTCAGTTTCTGTATGGAGACTGGCTCTTTTTTTATGCGTTATCTTTTGCCCATAAAAGCTGACCTATTTGGTCGGCCTCGTTATGATCCTTTTTCGACGATCTCATAGCGAGATATCCATGATGGCTTTTACAGTTATTACCATACTTTTGCAATCTCATGCAGTGGTACCAGAAATACAAGAATGATTTTCGACTCAACTCCAAGTTAGCCTTTCCGATTATGGCGGCTCAGCTGGGCCAGGTCACCACTAATATCGCCGATAACATCATGGTGGGACAGCTGGGTGCAGCACCGCTGGCTGCCGTATCGCTGGCTAATGCCATTTTCTACATGTTCATCGTGTTTGGGATGGGTATCTCTTTTGGTCTGCCTCCCCTTATCTCTCAGGCGCATGGTGGCCAGAAGTACAGGCGTATCTCGCTGTATGTGAAAAATAGTTTTATCATCAATCTCGGCTTTGCGGTCATCGCGCTGATCCTCATGCTGCTCTCGGTGCCTATACTGGCGTACATGGGGCAGGATATTTCTGTGGTGACCCTGGCTAAGCCATATCTGGTGATTACGGCGTGGTCCGTGTTTCCTTTCATGATCTTTCAGACCCTCAGAACCTATTCCGATGGCATGTCTCAGACGGTGCATAGCATGATCGCTGTGCTGGTCGGTAATGTGGCCAATATCATTCTGAATTATGGGCTGATCTTTGGCAAGCTGGGCATGCCACAGATGGGAGTCGAGGGGGCGGCTATTGGTACCTTGATCTCACGTGTGATCATGATCATTGTGATTGTGGTGCTGCTTTACTTTTGGAAGGATTTGTGGTCCCACCTCACGAAGATAAATTTTAAACGCTTCAACCCAGGCGTGATAAAGCGCATCCTCAGTCTGGGTATTCCTACCTCACTTCAGATGTTTTTTGAGGTGTCAGCGTTCAGTATCGCGGCTATCCTCATGGGCGTCATCAGCAAGGAGGCGCAGGCTGCCCATCAGATAGCGATTAATCTGGCTTCCATCACATTCCTTATATGTACGGGGCTGGCTATGGCCACGACCATACGCGTGGGTAATCAGGTAGGTCTGCATGATATGCCAGCCGTCAGGCGGGTGGGTATCTCGGCCATGATCCAGGTCACGATTTTTATGTTGGTCTGCGTCATGCTATTCATCTTTCTAAGGCACTTTCTGCCCACGCTTTACATTGATAATGAGGAGGTGATCGGGATATCTGCCATGCTCTTAGTTTACGCGGCTATCTTTCAGATACCTGATGGTGTGCAGGTAGTAGCGCTGGGGTCACTCAGAGGCTTGCAGGATGTGAATATTCCGACTGTCATTACCTTTTTCTCTTATTATATCATCGGTATTCCCATCAGTGCTGTAGCTGCATTTTATTTAGGTATGGGCCCCTCTGGCATCTGGTTGGGATTGGTGATTGGCCTATCGGTTAGTGCATTTTTTCTTACCAGACGCTTCTTGATACTTTCTGATGGCAATATTGAGTAGCTAATCCTCTTAGCTCTTAATGATTTTTTGAATGCTGATCTTAGCATTATTTTCGTTTACAATGCTAATAAAATAGAGGCCTGAAGGGAGAGTTGTTAGGTCGATTTTTACTTCAGTCTCTTTTGGAAGAGGGTTAATATTCTGAAATACGGTACCAGTTGCATCGAGGATTTGGATGCTATAATACTCTAGCAGTCCTTTGATTTCAAATATGTCTTCTGTAGGATTAGGGTAAAGTGTCAGGTTATCTTGACTTAATTCTACATCTACGGAAGCGACCACGTCAAAATTATACACGACCACGATTGGTGGATTGGCATATGTTCCTTGCTCTGTATCAGCTCTCTGTATCGTCATATAAAGACTGCCCGATGAAGGATCGAAGCTGGCTCCACCGATCTCTTGGAAGTCATTTTGAAATGGAGTCATTAGTGGGCCGTAGTCGTATGGTAAAGGTTGATGAGCATCTATGAGGCCATGTTTCACATCGATTAAGTCTTGCATATCCCACAGCCAGTAGTATTGGGATAGATCGGCAGTATCGGGAGGGCAGTAGCCGCCGCATTCAATACCGTTATCTTGTTCGCATTTATAGCAGACACCACTGCGATGACCACCACTATATCCAAGGGTCATGTAAGTTCTTGTTCCTGGTATAATGAATCCATAAGTGGCTCGCGATAGATGAGTCCATAAGTCATTTTTTAAAGTCGCATTTTCCAAATCCAGGTGCAATGGATTAGCTAAGCTGTAATCTAAAAGCTTGGTCGTTGGTAAAATGCCAGATACATTAATCATATCTGTTGAGTTAAAACTGAATGCTGACGGCCCCACACTAAATCTTGAAATGATTGGCTGGCCACTGGACTGACCTGTGAGATGTGTCCCTTCTAATATCGTTTGCCATTCTACTGGAATACTTGATATCCATCCAGAAGTATGTCCTGCACCTCCCTCGTATTCATAGTAGCCATCTACGTTAGACTGTTCAAGGTCATCTGGATTATGTATGATAAGCGTTGTATGGTTGTTGTCAGCTGGAGCATCATAATATTCATAGGTATTGACAATGAGTTTTTGTTCTTGATCGAATTGGATTAAGCTCATACCTCCTATGCGGTCCATGGCCTCAGGATTTCCTTGGGTTGTTCTGTCTAGTACTTCAGTAAATGCTTGTTTTGGGGTAGAAGCCATCATGAGCTCTGAGATCTGATCACTGTTGACCACCATTGGTATATGAAATTCTGCTATGGCTTGCTGATGACTATGACCCACCACGAATAGAGAGTGATGTAAAGGATTATAGGCAATAGGGCCTTGAGCATAGTTCATTGAAGAGACACCAAACTCATCAGCTGGCAGTCTGAATGCACCTTGGTATATCAAGTCATTTATGTTAAAGAGAGGCAGTTGGCTCCCCTCTTGAGCCATTAGGATAGAGGAGTAACATATTATGAAGAATGTATATCTAAAAAACATATGTTTTAAATTAGAGATGAAATGCCTTTAAGTAAAATTCTAAGTTTGGGTCTTCCAGGTTTTCTGTTATTCTGATCATTATATTCGGTTTAAGATACTTCTTACTGAGGATTTTCAATAAAATAACGGATGCATACTTTGTGACCCTACCTGTGATCATTGAAATTATTGACTAGTTTTAGTTTAGAGTCTTATTTGATATTTTCAATACATTACGGCGGTGACATCTGACGAAGATAATAAGCAACGAAAAATCATCCATGTCGATATGGATGCCTTCTATGCTTCAGTGGAGCAGCGGGATCATCCCGAGTGGCGCGGGAAGCCGATAGCTGTCGGTGGTGGATCTAAGCGTGGTGTCATCACCACAGCCAGCTACGAAGCGAGAAAGTTTGGGATTAAGTCTGCCATGCCAGGCTTCAAGGCACGGCAGCTCTGTCCAGATCTCATCTTTACACCCATTCGCTTCGATGCCTATAAGGAGGCCTCCAGGCAGATCAGAGAGGTCTTTGCCAGATACACCGATCTGATCGAGCCCTTATCATTTGATGAAGCCTTTCTTGATGTCACCGAGAATAAAATCAATGAGCCCATCGCCACTGAAATAGCGAAAATGATTAAGGCCGATATACTCCAAGAGACGGAGCTGAGCAGCACGGCAGGAGTGTCTTATTGTAAGTTCTTGGCTAAAGTGGCCTCTAATATGAATAAGCCTGATGGACTGACGGTGATCAGGCCTCACCAAGCAGAAGCTTTCTTGGAGACCCTTCCGATTGAGGCTTTCTTTGGCATCGGCAAGGTCACCGCTCAGAAAATGAGAAGTATGGGGATAGAGACAGGTAAGGACATCAAGGCCTTGGATAGACTCACTTTGTCTCAGCGCTTTGGGAAGATGGGCTCCTTCTACTACGATATCGTCAGAGGGGTGGATGACCGCCCAGTTAGGTCTGAGCGTGTCCGCAAGTCACTGGCGGTAGAGCGTACCATGAGCACTGATATCGTGAGCATAGAGGAGATGAGGACCCAGATGGAGATCATCATTGATAAGTTCTACGAGCGGATAGATAAGGCTAAATCCTATGGTAAGACCATGACGCTCAAGGTGAAAACCTCAGACTTCAAGCTGCTCACCAGGAGCCGCTCCTTTGACCATCAGCTCAGGTCTAAGGAGGAGGTAGCAGCCATCGCGTACCAGTTAGTGGAAGAGCATTTTCCTACATTCGGTCCCATCAGGCTCATCGGCTTGACCATGAGTAACTTCCCACAGGCAGATGCCAGCGATGATGCTCAGCTTCGGCTGGATTTTTAGCGTGAGATCCTGTCTGACTGTAGTATGGATTCTTTCGGTCTGATGGACATGAAAATAAGGCATCTTTTGTGTAGATTTACCCTGATATGTTGAAGCGGCAGACACTTAAAAATGAGGTATCTATTTCTGGTACAGGCCTGCATACAGGCCAGAAGTCCACGATTACGATTGGACCAGCAGATCCTGGTACAGGCATTAAATTCATCAAGACCAATGGAGACCAATCCACAATCAAGGCAGACATTTCAAAAGTGATCGCCACGAAAAGGAGAACGTCTATAGGGACAGAAGATAACTCCATTCAGACGGTAGAGCACCTATTATCAGCATTGTATGCTTCCTCCATAGATGATGCCACCATTACCATCGATGGGCCAGAAGTGCCCATACTGGACGGCAGCGCTACCGCATTCATCGAGGCCATCATTGAAGCCGAAATCGACATCACCGAGAAAGACAGAGAGTACTTCGAAGTACAAGAAGTCATGACCTTTAAGCACGAGGCTTCTGATGCAGAATACATCATCATTCCGGCAGAGAGACTTGAGATACACGCTCACGTACAATACGAAAAACCACTAAAAATAAGGCAGTCGGCTTATCTCTCCGACATCGATCAATTCGCGGATGATATAGCGGCAAGCAGAACCTACGTATTCGGACAGGAGATCAAAGACTTACTCGGCGAAGGGCTCATCAAAGGCGGCAGCATAGACAATGCCATCGTCATCGATGATGGCTCACTGAGTAAAGAAGAGCAATTAGAATTGGCAAAGGTCTTTGGCATAGACGATCTAAACGGTGCGCTGGACTATGACCCCGACCAGGGCAATGAATTAGCAAGGCATAAAATCTTGGATCTGATCGGTGACCTCTCCTTATTAGGTAAGCCGATCAAGGCGAAGATAATCGCCACTCAGCCAGGACACGGAGGGAATATTGCCCTGACTAAGTTTCTGAAGGCTAAGTATATGGAGCAGCGAAAGCTGAAAGGCAAACCCTTCTATGATCAGAATGTAGAGCCGCTCTATGACTTAGAAGGCATTAAGGCCTTGATACCACATCGCTATCCTTTTTTATTTGTCGATAAGATCATTGAGCTGACTGACTCTAAAGTAGTCGGACTTAAGAATGTGACATTCGATGAGCATTTTTTTCAAGGGCACTTTCCGGGCAATCCGGTATTTCCAGGAGTGCTGCAGCTAGAAGCGCTGGCGCAGACTGGAGGAATACTAGTGCTAAGTCAGGTAGAAGATCCAGAGAATTACAATACGTACTTCATGAAGATCGACAATGTCAAATTCAAACATCTGGTCGTGCCTGGCGATACTATGTTGTTAAAGATGGAGCTTTTGTCTCCTGTGCGTCGAGGCATCGTGCATATGCAGGGCACAGTATACGTTGGTAATAAGATAGTCTCAGAAAGCGAGCTGACAGCTCAAATCAGTAAAAAACTAACGTGATAAGTAAACTAAGCTCCATACATCCCAAAGCGCAGATCGGTAGACATACTGAGATTGGTCCCTTCGTCACGATAGAAGAAGATGTGATCATCGGCGATCACTGCACCATCAGATCCAATGCAGTCATCATGAATGGCACCAGAATGGGTGACCACTGTGAGATATATCCAGGCGCCATCATCGGTGCTGATCCTCAAGATCTGAAATACAAAGGAGAATACACCCTTTTAGAAATAGGTCATCATACCACCATCAGAGAGTATTGTACTGTCAATAAGGGCACCAAACACAGTGGGACCACTACTGTCGGTAGTCATGTCCTGCTGATGGCATACGTACACGTGGCTCATGACTGTGTGATCGGTAATCACGCCATCCTGTCTAACTGCGTGAATCTGGCTGGCCATGTAGAAATAGCGGATCACGCCATCTTAGGAGGCCTGGTAGCCGTCCATCAGTTCGTAAAAATTGGACAATATTCATTCATCGGAGGAGGATCACTGGTGAGAAAGGACGTGCCACCATACATCAAGGCATCTAAAGATCCACTCAGTTATATCGGCGTGAACAGCATCGGTCTGGAAAGACAGGGCTTCAACAGAGAGCGAATCCAAGAAATTCAAGATATCTATAAGATACTCTTCGTCAAGCACAGCAATAATACGGTGGCTATGGAAGAGATACTCCACTCCATCGAAGAGAGCAATGATAAAAGCAAAATCATCGACTTCATCAAGGCTTCTGAGCGAGGCATCATCAGAGGTACGAAGCGGGTGTCATGACCATTACACTCTCAGACGTGTATAAGAGATTCACGTATCAGTGGATCATCAAAAAGGCAAACTATCAGTTTTCTAATCATAGGATATACGGTATAGCAGGGCCTAATGGCTCTGGTAAGTCCACACTCCTGCATATGATCAGCGGGTACCTCTCTCCGAGTAAAGGTAAGCTGAGCTGGCAGCAGGGCGATGTGCAGATAGATCGGCATGATCAGTATAAGTCCGTAGCAATCTGCGCCCCTTACATCAAAATGGTGGAAGATTTCACCATCCCTGAGCTACTCAGACTGTACACTAAGTCCAAACCGCTGACTGATCTGACCACCGAAGAGTTTATGCGTAAAGCCTACATAGAGCAACACAGCGCTAAGCCTATCAAGTACTTTTCTTCTGGAATGAAGCAGCGTGTCCAGTTGCTTTTAGCATTAGCTACGGATGGTCCAGTCTTGCTTTTGGATGAGCCGACATCTTATCTTGATCAGGCTGCTAAGGCTTGGTTCTATAATGAGCTACAGGCATACAGCAAGGATAAGTTAGTCATCATAGCCTCTAATGATCTTGATGATTTAGATCAATGCGATGAGGTGGTACAGCTGGATTTGCTGCAAGGCTGATCATTTTGGACAGTCTATTATTTTGGATGTAGCCCTGAAAATGAATGTCAGGATACAGGAAGCCATTTAGCGGCTTCTGATCAAGATTCGGAAACCTTATCTCAGGCCTTTATGTTCTAACTTCGGAAATGCAAAGGGATTAACTCGTGGCTGATCAGAAGTCATGCTATTTCATTCTGGTAGTGTCTGAAGATTATTGATACATTTGTAAGAAGCATCGTTTGTGGATACTAACTGAAAGATGTTTAATTTTGGCTTAGACTCATTGGCGCATCTGAACAAACGGCAAAGAATTTACATGATGTTTTCGCACTCAAATTAATATAGAAAAAGAAAGGATATGAAGCTCAATCAACTTAAAGAAATACTCGCCCAGGCCAAGACCATCTCATTTCAACTGCCTGATGGTAGCTTGGTACCCAATCATTTTCACGTGACTGAAGTGGCTAAGACGCAGAAGGACTTCATAGACTGTGGTGGCACCATCAGAAAGGAAGAACTCGTCTCGTTACAGCTGTGGGAGGCGGATGACTATGATCATCGATTACACCCGGAGAAGTTAGTACAGATCATCGAGCTGGCACAAACTAAACTTGGCATTCCAGACTTAGATGTAGAAGTGGAGTACCAAGGCAGTACGATCAATAAATACTCACTTGATACCGAAGGTGACAAATTTATCTTAGTGAATAAACAGACTGACTGCTTAGCGAGAGAAGGATGTGTAGTGCCAGATCAAACGGTCAAATACGATATATCATCTATGGCTGCGAGTAGCTGCAC
>CALFUK010000110.1 GCA_937929945.1 uncultured Saprospiraceae bacterium | reverse complement strand
CCCAACATCATGTTGGACCTGCATTTTAATTTATATGCTTATGTCTGATTAGCTCTTAGAGCCACGGCTGGCGCGTTTGCGCTCGTGCTCCTTTAGGTGTACCTTCCTGATTCTCATAGACTCTGGAGTCACTTCTACATATTCATCCTCTTGTATGTATTCTAGTGCTTCTTCCAGTGTGAATTTGATCGGAGGTGACAGCTTTACTTTATCATCTGCTCCAGAAGACCTGACATTGGATTGTTTCTTAGTTTTGGTGACATTGACATCCAGGTCACCACTTCTTGAGTTTTCTCCAATGACTTGGCCCTCATACACTTCCTCATTAGGGAAGACGAAAAATTTACCACGGTCCTGTAAGTTATTCATACTGTAAGGAATAGACTTGCCAGTCTCTAAGCTGATGATAGAGCCATTGACTCTGCCTGGTATCTCACCCCGGAAAGGCTGGAACTCGATGAATCTGTGATTCATGATGGCCTGACCTGCAGTAGCAGTCAGCAGGTATGATCTCAGTCCGATGATGCCTCTGGATGGGATGTGGAATAAGAGTTTGGTCCGATCCATTTTTTGCTCCATATTGATCATCTCGCCTTTGCGATTGGTGACCGACTCGATGGCTTTTCCAGCATACTCGTTTGGCAGATCTATATTAAGCTCTTCCATTGGTTCATGCTTGCGACCATCTACAGTCTTGAAGATGACTTGAGGCTGACCGATCTGGACTTCATAGCCTTCTCGTCTCATCGTCTCGATTAATACGGATAGGTGAAGTACACCTCTACCGTATACGTGAAAGCTATCTGCCGTCTCGCCGTTCTCGACTCTGAGCGCTAGATTCTTTTCTAATTCCTTGGTCAGTCTCTCTTTGATGTGTCTGGAGGTGACGAATTTGCCTTCCTTTCCGAAGAAGGGTGAGTCATTGATCGTGAAGAGCATACTCATCGTCGGCTCATCGATCTTGATGGATGGAAGGCCTTCTGGATTTTCTATATCAGCGACAGTATCACCGATCTCAAAATTCTCGAGTCCCATGATGGCACAGATTTCTCCGGCTTTCACATTTTCTACTTTCTTCTTGTCAAATCCTTCGAAGGTATAGAGTTCTTTGACCTGTGTCTTGGTGATGCTGCCATCTCTTTTGACCAGAGCGACTCTATCACCCGTATTTAGCTCACCTCTATATAGACGTCCGATGGCTATCCGTCCGATGTAGCTGGAATAGTTGAGTGAAGTGATCTGCAGCTGTACCGTCCCTTCTTCAATTTTGGGGTAGGGGACATGCTCTATGATAGCATCCATGACATAAGTGATGTCATCTGTCTTGTTCTTCCAGTCAGCACTCATCCAGCCAAACTTAGCTGATCCGAATACGATAGGGAAGTCTAATTGATCATCATTAGCATCTAAGCTGACCATCAGGTCAAAGACCTTATCCACGGCTTCATCAGGTGTGCAGTTTTCTTTGTCGACCTTATTGACGACGACGATTGGCTTGAGGCCGAGTTCTAAAGCCTTCTGCAGCACAAAGCGTGTCTGAGGCATAGGGCCCTCGAATGCATCGACCAAGAGTAGTACTCCATCTGCCATATTCAAGACTCGCTCTACCTCTCCACCAAAGTCTGCGTGACCAGGTGTATCGATGATATTGATCTTGTGATCTTTGTATCTCACGGATACATTTTTCGCTAATATGGTGATGCCTCGCTCTTTTTCCAGATCATTGCTGTCCATGATCAGTTCGCCAGGTGTTTCGTGATCTTTGAACAATTTGCCCGCCATGAGCATTTTATCTACCAAAGTGGTTTTGCCATGATCTACATGGGCAATGATGGCAATATTCTTGATTTTTTGCATTTGCTTGTCTATTAAGCGCGCAAAAGTATCATTATTAAGTTTCTAAATCCATTAAAAAGTAAGATGTAGGGTTTATCCGCGGGTTTTTCGAGGGATATTTTGTTATTTTTAACGATCTTGAACGTCAGAATAGCAGTGATGTATAAAATCAAACGTCAGATACCTAATATATTGTCGATCGTGAGAATCGTCTTGGCGTTTGCATGCTTTTATCACGCGCTATCTCTTAACCCCACAGACATTGCCATTTCATTAGGCATATTCGTCGTCGCAGCCGTCACGGACTTCTTAGATGGCTATTTAGCCAGGAAATGGAATATTACTTCGAGCTTTGGAAAAATTTTGGATCCCATCGCTGACAAAATTCTCATCTTAGGCATTCTCTTTATCTTTTGGTATAAGGGCCTAGTGCCACTCATCTTGACAATTATCATCGCATTTAGGGAGATCCTTTTGACAGTGATCAGAATACTGCTTTTACCTAAGAAGGTGGTTTTAGCTTCTATCCAGTCTGGTAAATTTAAGACAGTAGCTCAGATCGGATTTGTGATTATCGTCTATATCACATTGATATTTAAGACCTCTATCATGCAGATGATCAGTCCAGCCATCGTGAAATACATCATTTTGACGCTGCTCCTGATTGTCGCGTCTATCACACTTTATTCCGGCTATGAATTCTTTGCCAGGAATAACAAGGTGCTTAGAAAGCTGTCGTTCTAATTTTCCACACTTCTTTATTTGTTAATGTTTTTTAAAAACAAATCCTATACTTTTTGAGAATTGACTTTTTATAAATATTTGCGTCACATAGACGTAAAGTCAAAAGTTTATTTTAAACCATACAATTATGAGAAGAGCTATAATATTTTTTTTCCTATTCATAGGAGCTATCACCCTCCATGCGCAAGACAAAACCAGAGTAAAAATCAGTACTGAATTTGGTGATATGGTCATTAAGCTATATGATGATACACCATTGCACAAGGCCAATTTCCTCAAAAATGTACGTAATGGCTGGCTAAATGAGACCCTCTTTCATCGAGTGATTCCATCATTCATGATGCAGGGTGGAGACCCTAACTCCATAGGAGCCTCCTTGGATCAATCACTGGGTGTAGACAGATGCACCAAGGTGCCGGCTGAGATCAGACCCAATCGATTTCATAAGAAAGGAGCACTCTCTGCTGCCAGACAGCCAGATGCGGCTAATCCCAATAGGGAGTCGAGTGGATGCCAGTTTTTTATCGTGCAGGGATACCGCCACTCTGATCAGCAGCTGCTCGGTCTTGAGACTCAAGGGAAGATGATACCGCCAAAGCAGAAAGCCTGGTACAAAGCTGTCGGAGGATATCCATACCTGGATGGAGATTATACAGTATTTGGAGAAGTCATAGAAGGCATGGAAGTAATCGAGCTCATCGGAGCGATGGAGACCTTTAAGACTGGAGGTGTGAAAGACAGACCAATAGAAGATGTCAAGATGACACTCACCATCATCAATGAGTAATTCAGATCTAAGGATCACTCCATATGACAAAATCAGGGTGATGATAATTAATAAGCGAATGCCACAGCTGGCTTAGCGCTTAGAGAAGATATCTCGTTGTGAGATTTGCTTCATTTCCTTTGCAGTGAGTTTCAGCCTGTGCTGGAGTGATTTTAAATAAGAGGCACTATTAGCTACGGGATAGTCACTTCCGAAGAGTATTTTATCCATGCCGATTCTTTTGATCAGGATATTTTTTTGGTAGTCGCTGACCTCTGATTTGTGGCCCCATTTCTCGTGGATGATGCCTGATAGTTCGAAGTAGATCTCGTGAGCATTGCCGATAGACGATTCTATTTGGCTCAGTATCGACTCTATCGTAATGATGCTTCGCTCCGTGATCCATCCGCCACCACCCATATGAGCAAAGATAATCGTCTGCTGCACAGCTGGATCTAAGACATCGTGGAAGAACTGCATGACTTCTTTCTCTCCGAAGTCACTGCGGTGATTGGAGAAGTGGATCAAGGTTGGGATTTGATGTTCTCCAGTATACGCGAATATTTGCTTCAATCGATCGATGTGTTCTGCTTTTCTAAAATCCACCTGTGATGCATTAAAGTGGAGTTTGATGCCAGTAAAATGTAGTATTTGATGACATCTTTTGATCGCCTCTAGAGCATAGGGCCTAAGTGGATGTATACCATAGAATGGGTAAATTTGATCTGGATGTTTATCAGCTATTGTGGAGAGTCTATTGTGCTCAGCTAAGACCAAACGAATCTCCTGATCTGGATCAATACGGTTGAGTCTGAATCCATAAGCCGTGGATATCAAGACTAATTTTTTGACAGGGTTTTGGCTTATGATTTGCTCTATATCGGTGTATTGATTGGGGTCTCCAGTAATGAAGTTGGCACCATATTTTTCTTGTTTCAAGTTATTAAGTAGAGCATCGCTGAATATGTGCACGTGATAATCAATGACTTGTTTTAGGTTCTGCCCAAATACCATAGATGGGCAACAAAATAGGGCCAAGCACAATAAGTGATGAAGTAAATTATTTCGCCTTTGATTTAAGTATCTGATATGAGGCAAGTAGTGCTTGTTTTTAATTCAAAGATAGACTGTAAGGTCTTAAAATATCCCGTTAGACAGGTACATCTTATAAAAATGATATTTGAGTTGCTGAAATGACTGGAGTTTCGAAAAAATGAGCAGTTCAAATATCATTACATGATTGATCCATTTATAATTTTCTAATTCATCAATAGGTCATTTAATACCTGAAACATACCTATTGGGAGCATTTAATCAATTAATAATCAGGAGCTTAGGTGGGATTTCGTGCATTTGCAATGCAACTTGATTCAGACTCCTGACTCCTGACTCCTGATTTGATTTTGGATAAACTCAAGCTTAGGTTCGCAAAACCTAAATGTCAAAGAGGTAAAATCCCATAGGGCATAATTGACAGCTACCTATTTATGGTGTGCTCATAAACGTAATAATTCGTGATATCTAGGCCAATCGAGAACCATTGTTTCTCATTATCATCACATATTGTAGTAAGGTCTAAAGTATAAGTAACTGATTGAGTATATGACAGCTTTTTAATTATAAAAATTAGTCAATAAACGGCACAGTTGATTACCGATTTTATGATACATTTGACAAGTATTATCGAAATCTTCACCAGTAGAAGCATAATTGCCATTACTTTATTACAAAACAGTGCTTTAGTAATTACGTATCTTTTAAGGATCAATTAAAATTGATCACTGCCCTTTTCCTAAGTTTTTCAAGACATTTATCCAACCAATCTGATCTGATTATGAATTATCGTACTTGTACGCTTAAAGTGTTCCTCACATTCATTATTGCCTTGTGCTATCAAGCGTCTTACACACAGTCTTGTACTTGTAGTGATTATATATATCTAAATGAATCCACAAATGGTGGTAGCGTGCATAAGTATAGATTAGAAGCTGATGGATCTATGACGGAGATCTTTAATAATGGGATGCCTTGGTATCCTGGCACAGCGATAAACGAACTTCCTAATCCGCATGGATTGGCTCTTGACGTAAATGGTCTTATTTATGTGGGTGAAACGCCAAGTGGAGACACCAGACGAATTGATTGCCAAGGAAATCTTGTTCCAGAATCGGAGTATGTCATTGAGAGAGGTGGATTTAATTCTACAACGATTGGCAATACACTATATATTAATCCGGGTGGGACTCAGACCATAGAGGCTTATGATTTGTGTACTGGTATGTTAATTAATCAAGCATGTCTTAATGGAATGGCACCAAGTCAAGAAATTGACTGGGGCTTAACGGTAACAGAGGATGGCACATTTTACGCATCTGCGGGGTATGGCCAACAATATATGACGGCTAAGCTGTGGAGATTTACAGAAGCAGATTTTGGCACGGGGAATTGCATTGACCCTTTTATTCAGGAGGACCCATCTGGTGTTGATCCGGTACCTGGGGATTCATTTTTACCTGATTCTGAACTTAGAGGTGTGACTACAGATACATCTGGTAATATTTACGTGGTTGAGAGAATAACAGCAAGAAATTCAAGAATATTAAAATACGATGAAAATGGAATGTTGTTGGATGCCACACCTATTGACAGTGTAGCTGGTGATGGAGGATACGCTGCAGCACAAGGTGTATCATACAGTCCAGCTACAGGTTTACTTTACGTGTCTACTGTAAGTCCTACTGACGATTGCGTTTCTATCATTGACCCGGTCACAATGGATTATATCGGAGAAGGTGTTCCATCCCCAGGCGATGGTTCCAGGGCAAAAGGAATAGGACTTATACAAGAATGTTGTCCGAATGACAATGGGTTGGTAGTGGATACTACACTATGTGGAGTGTCACTTGGAGCCTCCCTGTTTTTACAAGAACTCATAGGTTGTGAAGGCTCTATATGTGAAGGTGTCTGGGCTGAGATTATGAGCAGCGGTCTGACCTATAATCCCTGTAATAATACGGTAGAGATAGATGAACCAGGTGCATGTGGTTCATTTACGCTTCAATCAGATGGTCTAGGAAATATCTCTAATTGTGGACCATTTATGTTGACCGTTAATATTTCTGTCGGATCACTACAGGGTCCCATCGAGATACAAGGAGATCAATTGATTTGTCCTAAAGACGATCCAGATCCATTGACAATTGTTACGGCACCCACTGGAGCAAATATTTCCTACCAATGGCAAATGAGCACAACTGACTGTGATTCTGGGTTTACTGATATTCCAGGAGCAACTTCAGAATCATACGATCCTCCGGCGGGGATTGCATTGCCTGCCTTTTTCAAGTTAAAGATAACAGATCCTGCTGGCTGCCCCTCCACCATGTGTGAAGCAGTAAGTGAGAATTGTGTCATGATATTACCATCTGATAATTGTGTGTTTGACCTTGCATTGGTAAAGACCCTTAATGCAGCCACGCCAGGCCCATTTGCACCTGGAGATGCCGTGACCTTTGACATCACAGTCACAAATCAAGGCTCGCTTGATGCCTTCAATATAGGTGTGGTCGATTATACGCCAACAGGCTTAACGCTGAATGATGCAGCTTGGACACTTTCTGGTGCAGATGCCACTTTAAATACACTAATAACTTCTTTACCTGTCGGTACATCTGAGACAGTAACCATCAGCTTCACCATAGATGCAGGCTTCATGGGCAGCACCTTAGTGAATGATGCAGAGATCTCAGAAGCCGATGACGACACGAATCCGAATAACACAGCACCTACGGATGTAGATAGTGCACCAAATAACAATGCGACCCCAGATGACTTAGCAGGTAATAATGACACAGCTGATACAGACGGCGGAGATGATCAAGATCCAGAAGAGATCTTGGTAGGACAAGTCTTTGACTTAGCATTGATAAAGACGCTGAGTGCGACGACGCCTGGTCCATTTGCACCAGGAGACGCCGTGACTTTTGACATCACAGTCACAAATCAAGGAACGCTAAATGCCTTCAACATTGGAGTTGTGGATTACATCCCAACAGGCTTGACGCTGAATGATGCAGCCTGGACCCTAGCAGGCGCAGATGCGACGCTGAATACTCTGATCCCATCACTAAGTGCTGGTTCATCAGAAACAGTGACGATCACGTTTACGATAGATGCAGGCTTCATGGGCAGTACCCTAGTGAACGATGCGGAGATCTCAGAAGCCGATGACGACACGAATCCGAATAACACCGCACCTACGGATGTAGATAGTGCACCAAATAACAATGCGACTCCAGATGACTTAGCAGGTAATAATGACACAGCTGATGCAGGCGGAGGAGATGATCAAGATCCAGAAGAGATCTTGGTAGGACAGGTGTTTGACTTAGCATTGATCAAGACGCTGAGTGCGACGACGCCTGGTCCATTTGCACCAGGAGACGCCGTGACTTTTGACATCACAGTGACGAATCAGGGAACGCTAAATGCCTTCAACATCGGAGTTGTGGATTACATCCCGACAGGCTTGACGCTGAATGATGCAGCTTGGACCTTATCAGGCGCAGATGCGACGCTGAATACTCTGATCCCATCACTAAGTGCTGGTTCATC
>CALFUK010000109.1 GCA_937929945.1 uncultured Saprospiraceae bacterium | reverse complement strand
TCGCTGTGCTTGCAATCATATGAACGGCCGCATAGATGAATTGATGATCTGGGATAAGTCGATCACCGCCACAGACCTAACTGATAGCTACACTGGAACTGAAGCAGATCTCATCGCCTACTACGACTTTGATGATTCACCTGCTTGCCGGCTGAATAGCGAAGTCGTGCAGCTGACTGACAAAGCCAATCAACACCATGGCTCCCTGGTCAATTTCCAGTTCTATGATACGTGTGAATCTAACTGGGCCGCAGGACACAACCAAAAGCCTTGTCTTCAATGAGTATGACCGACCAAAACCGCCCATCCGTAGTTAATTCCCTAAACCACCCAGCTAAGATGCTGATGACAGCTATGATGCTAAATCTCGCTGCAAGCTTCATCTTCTATTCCTGCCAGCGTGAAGCAGCATCGACACAGCCTCAAAAAACGCCGCAGATCGAATCGATGCCTCCAGTCAAAAGTGTACTCCTATACGACACCATCCTGACAGCACTAGCTGATATCAATGCTGTCATCACCACGATCGAACCCCGCGAAGCTGGCCACAGCCTGTGGAAAGTCCAGTCAGATACCATCCCTGACTATAAGTACCTGATCCAAGGCCACTGGCCCGATCCGGCCAGCTATGATAGCATCCATGTCCATCCAGCATTCAGAAAGGCTCTCGATGACAATATCCACGTCTTCACAGAGACCCGAAAGTGGGACCTGTATCGACGCTATGAGCAGGTGAAGTAAGGCCATCTGTATCTCTCCCGATAGCGATCGGAATAAACGATTCAAGGTAGACCACTACCTCGGTATCAATAGCATCATGGCAGTCCAAGAAGTAGATTCATACAGCAAGCCTGGTTCCCCTTTTCAAGGGGAATACAAGGGGTTAAACTTGCAAGAGAAATACAAAGGGCTGCCTCGGTATCAATAGCATCATGGCAGTCCAAGAAGTAGATTGATAGACGAAAGCTTGTAGAAGAACCCTCTGTATCTCCCTTGAAAAGGGAGACCATTGCCTTGGTTTCAATAAGCATTATGGCAGCCCAAGAAGTAGATTCATACAGCAAGCCCAGTTCCCCTTTTCAAGGGGAATACAAGGGGTTTCTCCTTATTTAGCATTGACTATTAATGTTCAGCCAAGCTTTAAGCATAGGAGAACCCTCTGTATCTCCCTTAAAAAGGGAGACCATTGCCTTGGTTTCAGTAACCATCATGGCAGTCCAAAAAGTAGATTCATACAGCAAGCCCAGTTCCCCTTTTCAAGGGGAATACAAGGGGTTAAACTTGCGAGAGAAATACAAAGGATTGCCCTTCAGTTAGCATTGACTATTAATGTTCAGCCAAGCTTTAAGCATTGAAGAACCCTCTGTATCTCCCTTAAAAAGGGAGACCACTGCATTGGTTTCAATAACCATCATGGTAGTCTAAGAAGTAGATTCATACAGCAAGCCCAGTTCCCCTTTTCAAGGGGAATACAAGGGGTTAAACTTGCGAGAGAAATACAAAGGGCTGCCTCGGTATCAATAGCATCATGGCAGACCAAGAAGTAGATTCATACAGCATGTATCTCCCTTGAAAAGGGAGACCATTGCCTTGGTTTCAATATGCATTATGGTAGTCCAAGAAGTAGATTCATACAGCAAGACGTTAAAACTCGCAAGAGGAAAAAACGGATACACCTCAGATGCCCCCGATAAAAAAAAGTAGCCCTTCGATAAGTAATACCCTGCATTCGTCCTGACTCATGATTCATCATCGAGATAGTGTGATACATTGGTACTGTGTCAAAAGAGACCCCCCTACAAGCAATACAGTAGTGGATATGATGAAAAGATCGAAAACAACCTCCGATAAAGCTCTTCCGCATGGAAAAAGTAATGGACAGATAATGATAGCTCAAAAAGGGCCGCATGCAACAATAGTGCAAGTCTTAGGGAAAAATGCAACAATAGTGCAAGTCACAGGGCAAAATGCAACAATAATGCAAGTATTTGACCAAATACGTCACGTCCTAGCAGACCATTAACCCCAACTTTGAGCTGTGCAGAGATCATACTTAAAGAAGCCATGATCAATGATCGACTCCCCCTACAGAGCTGTTGCACAGGCTCTGGCGACATCACGGGACTGAAGATCTATTCTGCCTCTTAAAACACACAAAGCTAATGCGTATCAGACAGCTGATACATAAAAGAAAAATCTCTGTTTCAACATTTTTAACCACTTAAAAAACCACGATTATGAACACACACATTTCCACCCGCGAAGCTCAGGTCTTACACCTGATCGCTCATGAAAACACAACGCCTGAAATAGCTTCCATCCTATTTCTAAGTCCGCACACAGTCATCGATCACCGTAAGTCTCTGCTTAAAAAACTACATGCCCGCAATACGGCAGGCCTCGTACGACGAGCATTCGAGCTCGGGCTCATGTCACTTCCCGTCATGGGTGCACATACCGCCCAAGCCAGCTGATCCTCTCTTATCCTAGAACTTGCCTGCCGACAGGCAGGTCTTAAAATCTCTTTTAACTAAAACACACACTAACTTCTAAAACACAAAATCATGAAAACAAAAATAATCATAAACATACTTCACATGAGTCTGCTTATCATAACCTTGAGTGGTCTCTACAATCCTATCAGTGCAGCCAATGAGTATATTGAAAATAATCCTTGTGCGGAAGATGCTATGCTGAATGTCAATAATCCATCCCTTGAATGGGATTATGATGTTAATATTGGTGGCGAAGATCAAGTAATGAATTTGAAAATTTACAATTTGCCTGAACATTCATGTTCTTCTAACAATGCCGGCTATTTTGGATTTAATGCTAATATTGTACCAGAAGCAACGATTAATAATTTACCTCTCCAGAATAGATGGATAAAATCAGTTGAAGATGGACCTGTCACTATAGATCTCGAATTTGATTTCGATCGTGATGATTTTATGGAACAAGGTTACTCAGCATATATTACATATACTGCACCAGGGCGACCTCCTGTTCTATTGCAGGATCGAATTAGTATTGATGGTAATTGGTCATTTGAATGGAATCCAAGGTTAGGAAGCGAAAAAGGTTTTATTTGGATTCGAATTGATGTAATTGGTCTAAGTTCACAAGATATAGACCCTCAACAGTGGTCTTTTCATATACCTACTTCGGTAGAAGGACCGACATCATTAACTGCTCCAGTGATAGATGTCACACAGACACCTATCATTCCAAGGATGATCCTTTATAAACCGCCAGGGGATTTAAGCTCAAGTACTTTCATAACAGAGACAGAAATCTGTAGAGAGTTTAGTACCTCCTTTGGGAGTTCAAATACATTTTCAAATGATTCTGACTTAACCGTTGGTTATTCTGGATCTGTTGGAGCAGTTGTAGAGGTCGATGTTGAAGTTGGAGTTACGGCAAGTGGAGGTTTTGAGTCGTCAGAAACTCAGACCTCGACCACAACAGCTGAAACCTGTAACACAATTACAAGTGAATTCGTCACCAGCGATATCGCGACATCTAATGCTACAGATTCTGATCTCATTATTGGTATGTCCAAGCAACAGATGATTGCTAAAGGTAATTTTATATCGGTTAATGATGAATGTGCATTTGAGACAAAACCTAGATTATACGTCTATTATGTAGGGGATGGGAGTATAATTGTCAGCCAAACGAGAAATCAAATCCTTGCGACAATAGAAGAATTTGCGCAAGACTCAATTGCGGCTAGAGTTCTTGGAAACACTATTTCACCCGAGGAACTAAAAATTTCAGTAGAAAGGAATATTCAGCTTAGTGTATATAGGCAACTTATTAGGCAACTCAAAGAGAGCGAAGCGTCTGGTTTTGGACAACAACCTACTCCATTTCCTCCTGTACAGGCTGGAGTAGCGGATACAAGGGAGTTCACTATGACAACGACAGAATCTTTTACATTTGAATATGAATCAGTTGCCACCGAAACAGCAGGATTAGAAGGTTTTGCTAGCGTAGCAGGTAATGGTTTTTCAAATACATCTGTTTGGGAATGGGAAGAGACACATGGCTCGTCAACAACTAATGAAACATCGGAAACAGAAATCATAGCGTATACCGTACAGGATGAAGAAGATGATATTGCTTATCTCAGATATACAAATCCCAAGTTTGGTTCACCTATGTTCAGAATAGCTGAGACGTCAGAAACCAGTTGTCCGTACGAGGGTGGTGTTCGTAAATTTCAACCTAGGATAGAAGTCCTGGTCGACAATATTTGTCCTGTAGTCTTGGCAGATTTAAATCAACCATATTTATTACCTCTGGAATTGTGTAATGATGCGTCTTCGTCTCAAATCTACAGATTGTCATTAGGTGGGAATACTGCTGGTGGATTGAACGTAAAAGATGGAGGAACTATTTTAGGCACAGGTGAATCTGGTGCTGTAGGACATACCATCCCAGCTGAGGATTGTATCACAGTCAACGTAACACTAGAACCGTCACTCGCTAATACACATAGCTTAGAATTTTTGTTATCACCTGAATGTTTTGACAATGAAACAAATATTAACGAGAGAGATGCTGAAGGTACTTCTGCCTTTTTTGATATTGAATTTCAACCTGGCGCAAACCCAGTAGACACAGACAATGATGGAATAAACGAATGCGATCTATGCCCAATGACAAAAAATGCTGCTTTAGACTTTGATGGAATTAATGATTACATAACTATACCACATGATATTAAACATGACCTAATTGGTTTTGAAATATGGGTTGCAGTTAAGATTGAGCATCAGATTGGAAAAAATATAATCTTTACTAAAGGTGTGAATAACATTGAGTATCAGATATATATTACGAGTAGCGATCATCCGACACCTAACGTGGCAGCAATTGAATTTCCGTCACTGAATGAAGAATTTATTATATGGAGAAATATACCATTACCTGAAAACCAGTGGGTGAATCTGAGTTTCATTTATAGACCAGAAAGTAATAAAGTATCAATAGGAGTAGATGATACTAAGTTTCGAACTTTATCCAATCCCGTCTCTAATATCGTCAATAGACCAATCAGCTCTGAAGACCTACAGATTGGTAATGGTTTTAAGGGTCAGATGGATAACTTTATGATATGGGACAAAGATTTGGATGATCTACAAGAAGACCTTGTAAATAGTAGGGCTTTATCTGGAGATGAGGATGGACTTGTCGCCTATTATAATTTTGAAGAAGGATTTCCGTGTGAGAGTAATCCTGGTATATCTACAGTCATCGATCAAGTACCAAATGGAATCGATGGTGACATGTATAATTTTAGTGTGTCTAGCAGTACATGTACTTCTAATTGGACAACATCTATGAACCGTGATTTTGATGGAAATGGAATTGGAGATAACTGTGATCCTATAGATCTCTGCGTATTTGAGGACGTCGATGGTGATGGGTTTGATGATTGTACAGATCTTTGTATTGATGAGAGTGATAGATCATTGTGGTTCAGAGATGGTTATGCACAGATACCTCATCACAAAGACTTTAATATAACTGATGGTGACTTTGCTTTTGAAGCATGGGTGCATAGTGTGGGTGTTTTTCCTTTTAATGATGATCCAATATTATTCAAAGGAACAGGAGTATTAGGTGCACAGACTCAGTACTATTTCAGGGCAGATGATCTTGGCATAAGTTTATACTTATCTGATGGAGTTGTTGGAGAGTGGCAATTCAGTGAGAATGGCCTTACTGGTAGTGCATGGCATCATGTAGCTGTATCTGTCGATAATTCTGGTGCTTTCCCAATAGCTACCTTTTATATTGATGGGGTAGAAAAGGGAGTCAAGAGTTACACTACTTTAGGTTCTTTATATAATAATGATATGACTCCTTTGTATGTCGGAGGAGCTCGGTATGCACAGAGAATAAATCGTCTTTGGGATGCATTAGATGAAGTAGCCATCTGGAATAAAACATTAGCAGCGGATGATATTTCAGCTTCTATGATGAATACACATACTGGAACTGAGAGTCATTTAGTTGCTTATTATGGATTCAATGAGGCGGTTGAGTGCCTTGAATTGACTGATATTGTGAATGGACATCATGGAACTCTGACCAATGTTGTCCTACAGCAAAACGGTTGTGCTTTATCATGGCAGCCAGGCCACAATAAAGGAGGATGTGGGCCTATGTATTGCGACAGCTCTGTGGACGCTGATGGAGATGCTATCAATGATTGTGTTGATCTATGCCTAGATGTCAGAGATGTTTCTTTACATTTTGAAGCAGCAGATTTTTCAGATTATGTAGAAGTACCTCACCACGCAGACTTTAATCTCACGGCTGGCGACTTTGCTTTCGAAGCATGGATCAATCCCGCAAGTGGAGACTATAAAACCATCGTATCAAAAGGAAATGGAGGTAATGCTTCCACAGATTTTAATTTTAGCATTAATGCCGACACTGATCCATTTTTTAATCAACCTGGCAAGCTCGGATTATTTTTGAGTAATGGTACAGAAGCAGAATGGCAATTTAGTAGTTCAATTATTCCTCAAAATACATGGACTCATGTTGCCGTATCTATAGACAATGCAGGAGCATATCCTAAGGCCACATTCTATGTCAATGGAGTATCGGACGGCGTAAAGACTTATACCACACTGAATTCTAATTCTTTGTATCAAGGCACATCACCTTTCTTGATCGGACGACAAGGTTCTGTCTGTCAATGTAATCACTTTGATGGTAGAATGGATAAATTGGCAGTTTGGCATAGGACTTTAACTTCAATAGATATCGGGGCTTCTATGATTGCGCCTTATAGTGGGACCGAAAATGGTCTTGTAGCTTACTATGATTTCAATGATGCTGATGCTTGCACACCTAATGCTGGTAATACAACATTAGTAGATAAAGTCAATAATCACAATGGTACATTGCAAAATTTCAGTTTGAATTCTTACTGCAGATCTAACTGGTCTTCTGGTCATAATGCTGGTTCATGCGAGGCAATACAATGTCCATCTGATGTAGAGTTAAGTGGAGCACAATCCTTTAATGTGGACTATGAGTCTGATACTTATATAGAATCGAATCATTACATTCATTCTTCTGCTGGGATAGACTATGATGCGACGACTGAGATTAATCTATTACCAAACTTTGAAGTGCAAGCTGGAAGTGTCTTTCATGCCTTCATAGATGGCTGCGGAGGTAATCAGTAATTGAATATTGAATACCATATCCACGTTCATTTAAGTCTCTTCCAAATTAGACAATCCAAGCATCACTCAGTATGTCCAAGCTGAGTGATGCTTTTAATAAAAATAGAGAAGTACTTCCACTTCAAATAACATAATGTTTAAGTCATCGGGACTTGACATGCTGAATCACTGATACTGAGAAGATGAAGCTCATTTTTAGCTCAGGTGAAAATGATAATAAGCGACTTGGTATCAGCTTCATCTTGTGCAGATGACATTGATCAATTTGAGTTTCCATCGTGTATAGCGAGATGAAACAATATATGTGTGTTTATTTTTTTAAGTAGCCTTTTCTATAGATGGAGGGGCTGCTATTGTGTGCTAATTTGTGTTACGGCTCTTTCTAATTGAGTTGATAGAAAGGGCCGTTTTTATATTTTAGATT
>CALFUK010000108.1 GCA_937929945.1 uncultured Saprospiraceae bacterium | reverse complement strand
TGATCCAAGCTAACCTAGCCAGCAACAACAGCCGACAAATCTACGCACAGATAGCAGGCCTGAACATTTATGAAGGCAGCGATGGTGGCCTCCAGCTGGCCATAGGCGGGAGAGGCCTAGACCCCAACCGCAGCTCCAACTTCAATACGCGGCAGAATGGCTATGACATCAGTGCTGACGTACTGGGCTATCCAGAGAGCTACTACACTCCTCCAGCGGATGCCCTCTCAGAAATCCAGGTGATCAGGGGTGCGGCATCTCTGCAATACGGCACCCAGTTTGGCGGCTTAGTGAATTTCAAAATGAGAAAAGCCAAGGACGACGATTCATTCAAGATCAGGACTAAGCAGACGCTGGGCTCCTTCCAATTTTTCAATAGCTATAATGAAGTGAGCGGGCAGACTGGCCCCATGCGCTACTTTGGCTACTATAATTATAAGCGTGGTGATGGCTATCGGGATAATGCGGGATTCAGAGCGAACAATGCATTTCTGAATCTGAGCTTTGAGCTCTCAGCCAGTACGGAAATCTCCGCAGAGATGACTTACTTCAACTATCTGGCCCAGCAGGCAGGTGGCCTGACAGACGCTCAGTTCGCAGTAGATCCAAGACAGAGCAATCGGGAGCGCAACTGGTTTGAAGTCGACTGGAAGCTATATCAACTGAATCTCAAACACAACTGGACGGAGCGCAGTAAAATCAGCCTGAGTCTTTTTGGCCTGGATGCCAGAAGGAGTGCCATCGGCTTCAGGGGCAATCCCATCAATCTGAACGAAAACCCCATCACCGCCCTGGACGAACAGAATCCTGATGGCAGCTATGTCAATCCTCGCGACATCATCGAAGGAGAATTCAATAATTGGGGCGCAGAGCTCAGATCGCTCAATCGCTACACGTGGGGTGGCAAAGAAAACATCTTCCTCATCGGGCTGAAATATTATCAATCTGACAATAGCTCTATCCAAGGACCGGGCAGCATCGATACGGATGCAGACTTCAGGCTACAGCAGGACCTCTACCCTGACTATGCGAATCAGTCCCGTTTTAGATTTCCTAATCAAAATATCTCGCTCTTCTCGGAGCACATCTTCAGCATATCTGATCGGCTGTCCATCACGCCTGGCATCAGGCTAGAGTCCATAAAGACGGTGAGTGACGGCAGCTACCGGCAGGTCATCTTTGATAATGCTGGCAATCCCATTAACAATACACAGCTCACTGATGACAGGGAGCTGGCGAGGCAGTTCGCTCTGCTAGGCATCGGAGCCAGCTACAGTCCCAAGGAGAGCACAGAAATATACGCCAATGTATCTCAGAATTATAGATCAGTCACCTTCAGCGACATCAGAGTGAATAGCCCCACCTTCATCATTGATCCGAATATATCTGACGAAAGAGGCTTTACATCTGACATTGGGGTCAGAGGCCGGCATCAAGATTTTCTGTCTTATGATATAGGTGTCTATGGCTTATTCTACAATGATCGGATCGGCATCATCCTGGACAATCGAGCCAATCGGGTGCGTAAGAATATCGGCAGTGCCGCTATACTGGGCTTAGAATCCATTATAGATATCAATATCGCTAAGCTCATCACCTCATCCAAAGAGTACAAATGGAACTGGTATGCTAATACAGCCGTGACTCATTCTGAATACACTGACTCAGAGGAAACGAATGTGGTAGGCAAGCGAGTAGAATTCGTACCCAAACTGAATCTAAAAACAGGCATGAAGCTGGGCTATAAAAACCTACTGATGTCTGGACAGCTCACTTACCTGTCAGCACAATTCACGGATGTGCAGAATTCTGAAAGTCCGCAAGATGGAGATAACAGAGCTGGAGTGGTGGGTCCGATACCTGCCTACCAGATTGTGGACTTTGCGGCCTCCTGGAAAAAAAACTTCTTCACCTTAGAAACAGGCATCAATAATGTACTAGATGCTTCATACTATACCAGACGAGCCACGGGGTATCCAGGCCCAGGCATCATCCCCTCTGAGGGCAGAAGCTTTTATCTGACGCTGGGTATCAGTCTATAAGGCTCATCGATACCAGGTCACTTTGTCTTCCAGCGGCTTCTTCTCAATAGTCAGCTCTATCTCCTGCATCGGCACTCCGATGTAGAAAAATCCATAGCACTCCTCCCCCTCAGCCAGATCTATATGATGGTGTATCTGACTCATCAGTAGCTTGGGACTGCTCCAATAGCCTCCCAGGCCAGCGGCTGTTACACTCAGATAAATATTCTGAATGCCGCAGGCCATGGCTGCTACTTCCTCCCACTCTGGCACTGACTCCTTGGGACATCTCTGCATCGTCAGGATGATGATGTGACTGCTCTTGAGTGGACTCGCTCTCAGCTTCTTATACTTGCGCTCATTAAACTGATCACCCGTCATCTCCTTCTAGTAGGTCTCTTGAAAAAAGGCGGCCAAGGCCTCTCTGGCATCCCCAGAAATCACATGAAATCTCCAAGGCTCCGTGTGCTTGTGAGAAGGTGCCTGATTGGCATTAGCCAGTATCTGATGAATTAGCTCATCAGCAATAAGCTCCCCTGTATAGGTGGCTGGAAAGATGGACCTTCTCTGATGAATGAGTGCGCTGACCTCTTTTAGATTTACCATGGTTGTGCTATTTTTCAAAAGCCAAAAATGCAGCTATTTAGTGAGTATCAAAATAGAAGAATGAAAATCTAATCGCTGCATCTTCCTACACCACGTAATCAATCCAGTCAATCCTACAGAAGCATCAACTAAAGCTACTAGCTCCATGCACATCAAAACTAAAAGACGATCCCTATCAGTCTGCTGGCTACAGCGCCGAGTACTCCAAGGTAGAGCAGATCAAACCACCCATGAGTAACAAGATGGTCACCCAGTAGCCTAAATGGATCATAATATACTTCCCTCCCCTGCGCTCAAATAATGCATTGATACCGATCAGAGGCAAGGCAAAGACCACGGCAGCCAGTACTCCATGTATGGCTCCATGACCAAAGCTGCGATGCCTTGTACCATATTGCGCCATGAGATCGTTGAACTGAGCCTGAGCAGCATGACCCGACTCCATGACATCTGGCATCATCATCTGGAAGACATTACCTTGGTGTATGACTAGCCCCGACAGGCCAAATGAAAGTAACACACCGAATAAATAAGACAGGCCAAAAATAAGCACCATATTTCCTCCAGCTAAATCTGCTTCCGTGAATCCATTAGTCCTCATCCACGCTGACCCAAAAATTTTTGGGTGATACCAGATGGCTCCGATGATTAACGGAATTAAAGCTGAGACGAAAAAGATCCAAAAATTGTCTGGCATGATAAGATTTGTTTTAGTTAGAAAATATATATTAAGATACCCATTCTAATTGAAAATGAAGCTCATTCGTCAAAACCGATAATTTTAAATTTTATTCGTCTTATGATAAGAAAACCCATGTTTCTAAGGGTTTTCACTAACTCACAGTTATAATATTTATCCGATCTTACCACCCCAGAGTTCCGTTGGCCAAATTCATCATCACACGATGAAAGGATTTAAATATGATTTAGTGATTGATGCCGTCGATGAATAGGCCCAATGGTATACTAATAGTCATCATTACGCAAACCATTGAAAAGTCAATGAGCAAGCTGAACAAGATTTCCAATAAAAAAATGGACTATTGCGATAGTTGCTGATAGCCATTCAGCCATGCTACTTTGCACTCAGCCATTTGAATAAATTACCTTCCTCTATGAAAACTATTTGCGTTCTCGTATGCAGTCTTTTACTCTGCCACGTACAGGGTAGCTTAGCACAGTCATACATCGGTGGCGGCAATGCCCAAGGCATCAGTGTCACCGCCAGCAGCCAGCATAATCAATCGAAGTGGCCAAAAGCTGCAACGGCCAATAACACCATCAATGGTAACGGACTTGATGCTAAGGATATGGAGGCCTCTCGCTTCTTGGCACAGGCCGCACTGGGCTATGACCTGACTCATATTCAGGATGTATCCAATCTCGGCATCGAGTCATGGATCGATGCTCAGATCCAGCTACCTCAGACGATGATGCTGCCCAAGGTAGAGCAGATATATCAGATCACACTCGACTCCATGGCAGCTAAGGGAGACGCACCGCAAGTCGATGAATTCAGGCCGCGCTGGTGGGATTTTAATTACGCCTGGTGGGATCAGATCATGCGCAATGATGATCTGCTACGCCATCGTGTCGCATTCGCGCTCTCGGAAATATTTGTGGTATCACGTAAGTCTGACCTGACTAATTTCGGCGATGGCTTAGCCAGCTACTACGATATGCTGGCAAAACATGCATTTGGCAACTACGAAAATCTACTCCGCGATGTGACGCTCCATCCTGTCATGGGAGAATACCTCAGCCATCTGAATAATCCAAAAGCTGATCCAGCTAATAACATACATCCCGATGAAAATTATGCCAGAGAGATCATGCAGCTATTCTCCATCGGACTGTACGAACTCAATATGGATGGCAGCAGACTGACTGATGCAAATGGTGACTTCATACCGACATACGGGCAAGACGATATCAGAGAATTTGCTAAGATCTTCACTGGCCTCGGCGTGAGTGGAGTCGTCGAAAATCCGTATCCCGGCAGCGACAATCTTTACTTCGGCAGGGGCATCTGGACCGCTGATATGACCAGACCGATGATGATGTATGAAGAAGAACATGAAGCCGGACCTAAGTCACTTCTAAAAGGCTACACTGTACCAACGGGACAGACTGGCATGCAAGACATCAATGATGCGATCCATAACCTAGCAACACACCCCAACACAGGACCATTCATCTCCTATCGACTCATCCAGCGATTAGTCAAGTCTAATCCCAGTGGAGCCTACGTAGCTCGTGTAGCTGAAGTCTTCAATAATAATGGAAACGGAGTCAGAGGGGACATGGCTGCAGTGGTCAAAGCCATTCTTATGGATGGAGAAGCCAGAGCTTGCTCATTCCTATCCGATGATAAAAACAGTAAGCTAAAAGAGCCACTCATCAAGTATGTCCACTTCGCTCGGGCAGTGAATAAATCTAACCCCATGGACTATTATTGGAACGTGAATTATAACTTTTCCATCTGGGTGAATCAGGACCTCATGGACTCACCGAGTGTCTTTAATTTCTACCTACCTGACCACCAACCTAATGGCGAGATCGCGGATGAGGGCTTAGTCGCACCAGAATTTAATCTGCATAATACCCTGACAGCACCTGGCTACATGAATCAGGTGAACCGATGGATCGTCTCCTGGGGTCAGATCATGTCCACCTGGGAAGGAGAGTGGATGAATGAAACCCAAGTCGATTTTGATATCGACTACTATAAGACACTGGCATCGGATACCGAGACCTTTATCAATGAGCTCGACAAGGTATTCACTCACGGCAGCATGTCAGATCATACCAGAGAACTCATGAGGACCTCTCTGGATCAAATGCAGCAAAATCCCTACTACGACTATCTGGACTATCGAGTCCGCATAGGCGTCTACATTATCTTAATATCTCCTGACTACGCAGTCATGCGCTAATTGAAAAAAAATATGAATGTGTACCAAGTAAATAAGTAGGCCACTGAAGTTGATGCTGCTTATGGTCATTTATTTACTGAAAAACATTTCATCATAGAATTTAAAATTATGAACAAGATCACAAAAAAATTATCACGCCGACACTTTATGGGTCAGATCAGTTGTGCTGGTATGGGCTATATGACGCTGATGAATTCTCTCCTGAATTTTAAAGCTATGAATGCAGCCGCTGTGTCTAATTCATCTTCGATGGGTGACTATAAGGCCATCGTCTGTATCCTTCAGGCAGGTGGTAATGACTCATTTAACACATTGATCCCACGCACTGATCATGGAGAGTATAGCACCACCAGAAGTAATCTCGCCATCCCTCTACCTGATGTGCTGACGCTCAATGGAACTCATAATGGAAAATCCTATGGAGTCCATCCATCACTAAGTGGAGTCAGAGACCTGTACAATAGCGGCAAGCTCTCTTTCATCTCGAATATCGGGACCCTGATGGCACCCCTAAATAAAACACAATACCAGAATAACTCCAGAGCACTGCCACTGGGTCTATTCTCCCACTCTGACCAGATCCAGCAATGGCAGACGGCGATCATGGATCAGCGCACAGCTACTGGCTGGGCTGGAAAATTAGCAGATGTCATAGGTGACCAGAATAACAACCAAAATATCTCAATGAATGTCACACTCTCTGGGACCAACATCTTTCAGGCGGGTAATGAGACCGTAGAGTACGCGATTAATTCTGGAGGCAGCATTGGCATTGATGGATATGACCCACAGAGCAATTGGATATTCCGACAGCTACAGACGAATGCCGTAGACAATATGCTCGGGCAAAATTATCAGGATATTTTTAAAAAGACCTACGTAGACACGATCATCAATTCAAAAAATGCACACGAAGAATTCTCTAATGCGATTGCTAAATTTAGGGACTTCGAACAAGCAGATGAGACCAACGCCGCCGGTCAATACGCTAACACATTTAGTCTGGGTAATCGGGTCTCGCAGGATCTAAAAATGATAGCACGATCCATCGCCGTGAGTACTGATGAAGCGAATAATGGTCTGGCATCTTCTGACGTACTGGACTTCAAAAGGCAGATCTTCTTTGTGAATTTTGGAGGCTGGGATCATCATGATGAATTATTAGATTCGCAAGTCGGCATGTTAGGAATGCTGGGTGACGCACTGAAAGAATTTAACCTGGGCCTACAGCAGATTGGCATGGAAGATAAAGTACTGACCATGACCACCTCAGAATTTGGCCGAACGCTCACCTCCAATGGCGATGGTAGTGATCACGCCTGGGGCGGCAACGTGATGGTGATGGGAGGTAATAATCTAATCAATGGTCAGACAATCTATGGCCAGTATCCATCGCTCGCCCTCAATAGTGCCAGCGACATTGGTAATGGTGTCATCTTGCCGACCACGGCTACTGATTGTTACTTCGCAGAGGTCGCTAAATGGTTTGGCGTGAGTAACAGTGACATCACTGACATCTTCCCCAGACTATCACAGTTCCATTCTATTTCTTCTTCTAATAATCCTATCGGATTCATTAAATAAAATTAGCATGAATCGAATACTATATATCATCATCATATTGGTCGGGACGACAGCCTGGGTATCTGCTCAGTGCTGCCAAGACAGACATAGCACTAACGCTCATGACGGCTGGGTATCCTGCAGCACATCTAATAATCCAGTGGCTGGACAAGGTGACTCGCACTGGATCCGATATGATTTTGGCCAAGTGTATGACCTGCACGAAAGCACCTTTTGGAATCTGAATCATCCTGATGAGTTAGCTTGGAATGTAAAGAGAGCCAGGATACACTACTCCTTAAATGGAAGTACATGGACTTTCTGGGGTGTCTTAAACTTCCCACAAGCGACGGGCCAGCCTAACTATGAGGGCTTCCAGGGACCAGACTTTGGCGGTGCCAGAGCCAGATATCTGGTCATCACGCCCTACCAAAATTATGGTGGCAGCTGCTTTGGCTTTGGAGAGATGAGGATAAATACAGAGCCCAGTGACATAGGCACCTTCAATGTCAATGTGAATCCGTGCATCAATGATGGTGTGATCTACGGTCTTGATGGAGGCATCAATGCAGGCGGCCAATACACTGGAGCGGGAGTGATCAATAACTATGGTGACAAATTTGATTTTGACCCTGATGGAGCTGGACCAGGGTCACATACGATCACCTACCAGTATGTCGAAGCTGGAGGTGGCTTAGTGACGCACACGGCTACCATCAATGTAAAAAACTGTGGGAGCGCTGGGTGTCTGCCCTGCCCTCCTTGTCAAAACACTCCTCAACCAATCTTTGATGGAGACCCCATACTCAATGGTACATTCGCAGATGCTCCAGAAATAAATGCCGCTGGTAAAGTCAATGAAGCATATAACATCAACTTCCGAGGTGCTGAAGCGGTGGTCCTGAATAGCGATTTTGAAGTAGAGAAAAACTCCGTCTTCTTGGCAGAAATCAGAGACTGCGAATCAGTGAATATGCTGATCAATGGAGACTTCTCAGCCGGAACTGTAGACCCTTGGGTCATGGAATTACATCAGGGGGCTGGAGCTGTGCTGACTCGCGAAAACGGGGCAGCAAAAGTCGTGACCAGTAACATCACAGGCACTTCATGGCACATCCAGTTCGAGCAGTACGGCATGTCAATGAATCAAGGTCAAACTTACACTCTGACTTTCTCAGCCCGAGCAAGTGGCACCAGGAATATAGCCATGGCCGTCGGCAGACATAATTCTCCCTGGAATGGATACGCCTACTCTAACATCACTCTGACGAATCAGTGGCAAAACTTCAGCATGCAGGTCACGCCCGATGAGAATAACATCAACTACGTCAGAGTCTCTGCTCGCTTGGGCGATGCTCCTGCAGGGACCTACTGGTTTGACAACATCGTACTAAAACCATAATCCGTGCAACGTCCTTTTGTTAAAAGATGCAGTTATATGCAGACAAACATTCAATTCTAAAAATTACAAATATGAAACATCTATGACGTAGATAATTAAGACACCCAAGTAGATGAGTAAACTTAGTTATTTGCAGATTGGCATTTCGCCATGAAATTTAAACATATGAAACGTCTATGACGTAGATAGTTAAGACACCCAAGTGGATGAGTAAACTTAGCTATTTGCTGATCGGCATTTCGCCCTGAAATTTAAACATTTGAAACGTCCATGACGTAGATAATTAAGACACCCAAGTGGATGAGTAAACTTAGTTATTTGCTGATCGGCATTTCGCCCTGAAATTTAAACTTATGAAATATCTAATCGCTTCATTTATCATTATCTTCTCAGCATCTGTCATGTCCTATGGTCAAAACCAGACTCAGCTGAAAGTGTCCGAAGCTGAATTCACCACCAAGGACAAAATGCATGATTATGCGATCTCCATCAAAGATGAGGGAGTATACAAGATCTCTGTCATCAGCCCTAGTGGAGAACTCATCAGTATACCCATCAATAACAGTAAATTCACAACAGGACAAGTCGCAAAATTTTCTATCAACTCTAAGTACTGGACGCCTGGCTCTTACAGCATCATGGTAGAAAAAGATAAAAAACTCATGGAGCGTCTCAGTATCAACGTAAGCAGCGACAGAGCCAAAAAGGAAAGGCAGGCTCATCAAAAAGCCAAGCTGCGGCAGATGAAAAACAATCAATAATCTGACTGCAGTCTCACAGTCTACCTCAACACATCGAACAGATAAGAATACTTCAGAGTGATGCTTCGATTTTGCTGCAGCCCATCGAGAGAGGTTTCATTATAGACAATAAACAGTCCTGTGTTCGCTTGCTGCAGCCACCCGATTCTGGCATTCGTGGACCACAGGTCTGCTGCTCCATTATACTGCGTGAGGCTCTGAATAAAGAGTCGAGGTGTAAAAGAATATGACAATCTCAGGCGGTATATCTCGGCTGTAAAATCACCATTAGGCAGACTGATGTCATTGTAACTAAACCCAAATTCTGTGCTGAATTTATCGCCGATTCGAGCATTCACTGTACCGCTGTGAGCTGACCGCTTACCACCAAAGAAGCCGCCAATAATGTGACGTGTCCCAATCGATATCGGTTTGTTAGGATTGGTGATGAATACGATCTGCGCCTCAGCATTGTCATAGGTGCCTGCCTCTACGACAGTACCG
>CALFUK010000107.1 GCA_937929945.1 uncultured Saprospiraceae bacterium | reverse complement strand
TTGCCACAGGCAGAGCCCGCTCCATGCGCAGGGTAGACGATGACATCATCCGCTAAGGGCATGATCTTCTGGCGCAAACTATCATAAGCATAGCCAGCGAGATCCTCCATGGTCAGCTCATCAGATTTCTGCGCCAAGTCTGGACGACCTACATCTCCTAAGAAGAGAGTATCACCTGTGAATATAGCATGATCTCTACCCTCAGCATCTCTGAGTAAATAGGTCGTACTTTCCATCGTATGTCCGGGTGTATGAAGCGCTACAATTGTGATATCTCCCAGCGCAAAGACCTGGCCGTCTTCAGCTATCACAGCATCGAAAGTCGGATTAGCCAATGGACCATAGACGATAGGGGCACCAGTCTTTTCAGCGAGTGAGACATGGCCACTGACAAAATCTGCGTGAAAGTGGGTCTCAAATACATATTTGATCGTAGCGCTGTTCTTTCCCGCTCGATCAAGGTAGGTCTGTACCTCGCGGAGAGGATCGATGATAGCCACCTCTCCCGCACTCTCAATGTAGTAAGACCCTTGTGCTAAGCAGCCCGTATATATTTGCTCTATAATCATGATAAATCTTTTTACTAATTGTTTGTTTGGAATTTAATACCGTACTCTTCGTGTGGCTGTCTATTCTCGATATGGTCTACCGCATCTTTCACCGATATAAAGAAATTTTTCTTTCCGATGATTTCAAACATACCATTCTTTTTCAGGGTATCTCGGACGGGTCCGATCATATCGGTAAATAGGATTGTGATGCCTCTCTCTCGAAAGCCAGATACCAGATCAGTCAAGGTATGTACCGCAGTCGAATCCAGTCGCTGGATGCTGCCACAGTGGATGACGATGTAATGACTTTTTTTGGCCAATGTCTCCAGTCGCTCCCTAAAATAATTTGCATTGCCAAAAAAGAGCTGAGCATCCATTCTGATAATGCTCGTATCAGCTGTAACTCTGGCATTCGGAAATCGACTCAAGTTGCGATAGATCCCTGTCTCTCCCACCTCTCCCAACTCCGCAACATGCGGCATCGAAGAATTATACACCAAGGCAATAATCGATAAGGCAACCCCAGTAAAAATTCCCTCTTCGATACCGACTGATAGTGTCACCACTGCGGTAGCCATAAACAATAAAAAATCCTGCTTGTCAGTCTTCCACAAATGCTTCGCCTCTTGGAAATCGATCAGGCCAAATACAGCGACTAAAATGATAGCCGATAGCACAGCCAGTGGTAAATAGTAAAAATAATCCGTCAGAAATAAAAGGGTAAAGATGATCAATGCAGCACTGACGAGACTAGCCAAACCAGTCTTGGCACCAGCCTGATCATTGACGGCTGATCTGGAAAATCCTCCCGTCACTGGAAAAGACTGAAAAAAACTGCCTGCAATATTCGCTATACCTAAGGCTCTTAATTCCTGATTCGGAATCAGCTGGTAATCTTTATGCTTGGCGTGGATGGCCTTGGCCATCGCCATAGACTGGATGAATCCGACGAATGATATAGCGAGAGCTACTGGGAGTAATTGTAAGATCACTGGGCGATTGATTTCAGCCAATGAAAATGAAGGCAAGCCCTTAGGTATATCTGCCAGAATGGATACCCCCTGCTGATGAAGTCCGCCTGTATAGACTATTAACATACCAAATAGCACAACAATCAATGGGCCTGGTATGAGCCGGTTTATCTTTTTCACAATGACTAAAATAAGGATTGCAGCAATCCCGATTAACAGAGTGAAACCATTCGTCTCGCCGATACCTTGTGCGATGCCGATCACCGTCTCGTAGGTACTGCCACGAGGAATGGGTACGCCTATAATATGTTTCAATTGGCTGATGCCGATCATAATGGCCGCAGCAGAAATAAATCCAGCAATCACAGGATAGGCTAAAAAATTAACCAAAAAGCCCAATCTAAATAGACCCATGACCAGTTGGATCACACCCACCATCAAAGCCAATAAAATGGCATAGCTGATATAGGCCTCGCTTCCACTTGCGGCCAGCTGACCTACCCCACTGGCGATCAGGATAGCCACCATAGCCACAGGGCCGACTGCCAGCTGTCTGGAAGTGCCTAGTAGAGCATATATGATCAAAGGGACAGTAACAGCATACAGCCCATATATCGCGGGCATACCAGCCAGCATAGCGTATGCCATCCCCTGCGGAATCAGCATCACACCGACCGTGAGCCCTGCCGTCAGATCGCCACTCAGCTGCGACCTATCGTAGGGAATCAGCCAATCAATAAATGGAAGCCACTGCTTCATGCTAATGCTTTAATTTGGGTCGCAAGACACCATAGATCAATGTGCCTAATAGTGCTCCTGCAATGACAATAAATATCGACCAATAGCCATGACCAATCAAAATGAACATAGGACCTGGACAAGCTCCCACCAGCGCCCAGCCCAAACCAAAGAAAATCCCGCCCACGACATACCTCACGATACTGAAATCCTTCTGGGGAAATTTGATTTCCTCTCCATGGATATCCTTCAGCTTTAGCTTTTTCATAAGGGCGATACCGATGATGCCCAGTATCACGGCAGATCCAATGACCCCATACATATGAAAAGAGTCAAACCTAAACATCTCATAAATCCGATACCAAGAAATGATCTCTGCCTTAGACAGACCGATCCCAAAGATGATTCCTAATGCTATATATATGATTCCTTTCATATGTTTAAATTTCAGTGCGAAATGCCGATCAGCAAATAGCTAAGTTTACTCATCCACTTAGGTGTCTTAGTTATCTACGTCATAGACGTTTCATATGTTTTAAATTTTAGGGCGAAATGCCTGTCAGCAAATAACTAAGTTCAATCATCCACTTGGGTCTCTTTATTATCTACGTCATAGACGTTTCATAATTTAAATTGTCAGACTGAATGTCTGTCAGCGAAATCCCTAACGGCTAATTAAAAAATCAATGGCATGATGCCGTAGACCATCGTCAATCCACCAATGAAAAATCCGACCACCGCCAACAAACTCGGCAACTGTAACTCGCTTAACCCAGAGATCGCATGACCTGATGTACAGCCTCCAGCATATCTGGCTCCAAAACCGACTAAGACTCCGCCAAGGAGCAGTATAAGAATAGCCTTGAGGCTCAATCCACTCTCTAAACCAAATAGCTCATCAGGAAGAAAAGCTGAGCCAGTGTCCTGAAATCCGAGCCGCTCTAAAGCCACGACCGTATCCGATGCGAGCTGCACCTCGCTGCCATCAGAGAGATGAAACGCCGCTAAATAGCCACCAATGATGGACCCTGCGACAAACAGCAGATTCCATGTCTGACTTCGCCAATCAAACTTGAAAAAGTCTGCCATAGCTCCTGCGCCTCCCATGGCACAGAGAGTCCGCAGATTACTGGATACACCAAAGCGCTTACCGATCCACAAAAAGACCAGCATAGTCACCGCAATCAAGGGACCTGCTATAAACCATGGCCAAGGGCCAAAAATAAATTCTGACATCGCTTATTACTTATGCTGTGGTAAAGATGGGGACAATTCTGCTCACGGAGTGTGACTCAGGTTACACATCCAGCATCATAACGAGATTTCGCCGTTGTTCTATCTTATTCTCACGCTCCAGCTTCTTCATGATGCGAGATATCACCACTCTGGAGGAGTGAAGATCATTAGCAATCTGGCTGTGTGTGATTTTCAGTGAATTTGATTTACTGATCCCTGCTTTGTCGGAGAGATATTTGATCACTCTGTCTTCCATGCTGTGAAATACCAGATGATCGATGGACTGAAGCATCTCATTCAATCGCAAATTATAGCTTCCAAGTACGAATGCTCTCCATGACTTATACCGTACCATCCAGTCATCCATTTTATTGATCGGTATAAAAAGCAATTCGCATGACTCCTCGGTGATGGCTTTGATCGATGATTTTTGCTGCTGGGTACAGCAGTTTAAGGTGATGGCACAGGTATCCCCCAACTCTAAATAATAGAGTAATAATTCGTCTCCCTGATCATCCTCCGTCATGATTTTCACTGATCCTGATATGACCAAAGGCATCTCATTGATGACCATGCCAATATCCATGAGTATTTCATCCCGATCAAAGGATCGCAATTTGCCGCTCTCACATATTTCATTGATGAGTTCTGGCTCAAATACATCTTGGAATTTGGCTAACAGCTTTTGGTAACAGTGGATGTCGAAAGGTATGAATGAACTCATGAAAATTGCGATTACATTAGAAATTGATTCTCTAACTCAATGACTGAATCGATGATACAGTCTAAGTCGCTTACAAAATAGCGATTTCAATTCTCTTAAAAATAAAAAGAGGGATAGGCCTCTCACAACCTACCCCATCCGGCTTTTGGCAATCATAAAATTACTTGATCACTAACATCTTTTGTCGTTCGTTTTTTCCTTGATATTGCATCTGGATGATATAGACACCTGCTTCGGGCACATCAGCCTGCTGGATGACTGCTGTATGTGTCCCTGCTGGGTAATACGCTTGATGGGTATACACTTGTGCACCATCCATACTGAATATATCAATGAAGACACCAGCTGCTTCTTTGATCGAGAATGATACGGAGCTATGGTCAGTCCAGGGATTGGGATGATGAGTAAATAGCGCATCACTGTGATCTGAGGATACGCTCACATCATCCAGAGTCAGTCCATGTGCCTCCAGATTCTGCCCCAAGTACATTTCACTGCGCAGAGTCAGGTCATCTATCGCAAGGCTCTGAGTGCCCGCTCCTGGGTGTACCGTGATGTAGAATAACACCTCTCCGGCACTCACAGATATCGGCTTCTCGCTTACCCAAATGAGTGTTGATTTGCCTGGTGCTACATTAGCCGCATAATCGTCTGAACTGATCGTCAGTTTGCCAGAGCTGATCTGAGCTATCGTACTGTAGCCATGATCCAAGGCAAGCTGCAGGCCATGGACCTCGTCGATAGCCTCAGAAGATCGGATCGCGATTCTTCTTTGTCCTTGATCCACAGATGATTCAATGATGTCTGCGGTGAGGCTCAGCCATGATCGACTACGGGTTTCAGCCGAGAGGACCATATTAATATCCTCATTGACGTCTCCTATCTTGATCCCCGTGAAGTCTACATCCATGAATCCAGTATACTCTAGTATCGGATACTGATCTTTCACTAATCCCCAATAGGGTCGCTCTGCATCAAAGAAAACATTGTCTTCGCTGATAAATCGCCAGCTGTCATTATTAGTAAAATCTTCCTGAAGCCCCAGCAGCAATCTCTTTATTTCGACGATATCGGCTCCACTAATTGATTCGCTTTGATTCACATCGGCGGCTAATAATTTATAGGGAGAGTCCAAACGCCGAGTCCCGTATATGTGATTTCTGATAAGTAAGATGTCAAGTGTGGAAAGACCTTTTACTGGCACATCCTGCTTGCTGGGCTTGATGATGTATTGACCACCCAGCGGCATATTCATGAAGGCATACTGACCAGCATCATCCGTCATCGACACTGCCTCACTGCCTCTCAGCCCCACCTCTACATCAGGGATGATTGTCTGCTGTGTTGTCATGATTTGCCCCCGCATGACACTCAAACTAGAGGTTGCATTAGGCTGACACTGCTCACCCAGATCTGTAATGGCTATTATAGATTGGCACGACTGCACAGCTCCAGAGGAGCTCGTAGAAAATAATTCTAAGGTCACAGTACCTAAGTCCCCGCAGCCAAAAACGGAAGAAACATTATCCATGTCATTAGACAGACTAAAGAAAATCGAATCACCATTGCATTCGACCAGATCCGTCCCAGCTCCAATGAGATCTTGTGCCGTGATCGTCACATTAGAGGAATCGATGACTCCATTACGATCTAAATCAAAGAAATTAATATTCATGCTGGAATCTCGACAGACGAGGTCTAAGTCATTATCACAGCAGACACCATCTTCATCCGTGATGGTCACCATCGTCTGACATACCGTCCGGCTGCCATTACCAGTCGTCACAAACAGATTAAATGTCTGCTGACCTAGCTGATTGCAGCCAATGGTCTGGACATCGTTATTGACATTCGAACTGAAGCTAAACTCGAGCAAATTCCCATCACAGTCCATCATCCGATTGCCTCCGTATAAATCGACGGCATTGAGTCTGATGACTCCATCATCATTAATGTTGAAAGATAAATCTGAATTGCATACCGCCTCTGGATTGACGCAGAGTTCGTCACACAGGTCATCCGTATCCGTGACCGAGACTATCGTCGTACATGTCGTCTGACTTCCATTAGCATCAGTTAAAAAAAGCTGAATTCTAACGTCACCAGTGGAAGAGCAGTTGAAGGTCTGAAGAGTGTTATTCATATTTTCAGAAAAACTAAAGCTCAGTGGATTACCATCACAATCAGTCCTCCGCCCACCTGAATAGACGTCAGAAGCCGACAGCTGCGCGATTCCATTCGCGTTGATATTGAGCACGATATTGGGATCGCACATTGCCACTGGCTCTATGCACTCTGTGCAGAAATCATTGGTATCCTCGAGGGTCAAAGAAGTGACACAGACAGTGCGAGCACCTCTGGAGTCTGTGACAAATAAATTGACTGTTTGGGTGCCAAGGTTAGTACAGCCAAAGGTATTTTGGGTCTGAGTACCGGCAGAGTCATATGAAAAAACCAGTGGCATACCAGCACAGTCTACCACCTGATCGCCAGCATAGAATGCAGCAGCATCAACCACGACGGAGCCATCAGCATCCAAGTTAATTGTCTGAGGGGCGGCACATACAGCCTCTGGATTGACACAGGTAGCAGCGCACACTCCATCATCATCAGCGATCGTGACTGTACTCATGCACGAACTTTGATTCCCATCAGCATCTGTGACGTAAAGAGTAATGGTATTAGTCCCTATGTCGCCACATTCATAAGTCTGACTCGTCATAGTGGATGTAGAGCTAAAGCTAAATGTCAGGGGTCTACCCTGACAGTCCACCATGTCAGAACCTGCGAATACTGTTGCGACTGATAGTATAGCACGTCCCTCATCGTCCAGATTCAAAAGAATATTTTGATTACAGCTTGCTACAGGATCCTCACATAAATCTTGGCAAAGATCATCATCGTCAGTGATGGTGACTGAGGACATACAGGAGGTCTGAAGACCATCAGCATCTGTGACGTATAGTGTGACCGCATTCGTGCCGATCATCGTACAGCCAAACACTAGATTCCTCTGTACCGCCTCTTCGCTGAAGCTAAAGATCAATGGCCGACCACTACAGTCTACAGTACTAGTACCTGCATATACCGCTGCAATATTTAGGACAGCTGTCCCATTAGCTGTGATGTTGAGGTTTATATTTTGATTGCACTCCGCGAAGGGGTCCACACAGTCCTCACAGCGCCCACTCACATCAGTCACTGTGACAGTAGCACTGCAAGAAGTCGTATTCCCATCAGCATCTGTGACGAATAGCGTGACAGTGTTAGTCCCTATGTCTTCACAGCTAAACATTTCTGATGTCTGAACAATGTCAGATCTAAAACTAAAGACTAAGGGTCTGCCTTGACAATCGACGAAATCAGTTCCAGCGTACACCTGATTGACCGCTAAAGTCACCGAACCGCTGTCATTAATGTCAAGCGCTATCTCCTGATTACAAGCCACGACTGGATCACCACAGTCATTCATACAGACATCATCATCATCAGTCAGACTGATGGATGCCGTGCAAGATGTCTCTGTCCCGTCTGAGCGCAGGACGTATAGAGTCACCGAGGTCGTACCTACATCGACACATCCGAAGCTAGTCGTCTCTTGTATGGCATTAGACAGAAAACTAAAGAGTAGTGGGTTTCCAGCACAGTCCATTGTAGCATCTCCAGCGTATACGTCGCTGACACTAATGCTGGACGTCGCATTCGGATTAATATTGAGTAGGAGATTCTGATTGCATCTGGCTAGTGGCTCTATACAGTCACCATCACACACACCATCTGCATCTCTGATCGTGACAGTCGTCGTGCACTGAGTCCGCATGCCATCGGCTCTGGACACATACAGGGTCACAGTCGTCGTGCCGATATCAGTACAGTCATATACGAGATTACGCTGGACTGTGTTAGGGCTAAAGCTGAAGACCAGCGGCTGGCCCTGACAATCGACTAATGAATTACCAATAAAGACCTCTCCAAAATTGAGCGTCGCTAATCCATCAGCGGTCAGGTCAAGCTCGATGTTGGGCCGACATACTGCACTAGGATCTGTACAATCGTCTCCACATTCATTATTAGGATCTGTGACTATGACATCAGTCGTACATGATGTCGCATTATTATCAGCATCGATAACAAATAGTGTCAAGGTATTAACCCCAATATTACGACAAGCATAGTTGATAGTCGACTGGGTACCGACGTCTCCAAAACTGAAAGTAAGTGGCCTACCAGAGCAGTCTGTGGTCCGATTACCAGCATAGAGATCTATGGCACTAATAGAGGCTCTACCATTTTCATCTATGATGAATTCAGGGTTTCGATTACAAATCGCTGTCGGCTCTACGCAGTCGCCACAGAGGTCCATATTATCTTGCACCTCTATGGTGGTCTCACAGTAACTCTGATTACCGAATGAGTCAGTGACGTACAGTCGGACGAGCTGAGCTCCTACCGTATTACAATTGAATTCTCTGGTCACATCCGTCGTATCTGATGAGAAGCTGAATTTTAGCAACTCGCCAACACAGTCCAGAGAATCCTTTTTATTTCCGTGAATATTATGCGGTGTCGCAATAGACATCGGTGTATCGAGCTGACCATCATCATCAGTATCCATTAATACGAGATCGGTGACTACACCCACGACACAGTATGCTAGAGGCGCCTTAGTATTCACCACACTGACCATCTGCTCGCAGGCCTCGGAGCGATTACCGCACTTATCTTCGACTGTCCAATAGACGAGGTGCTCTCCTATGGGGAATAGTTCGACGACATCATTGCCCGTGGCTCTGAGATCGATGCCACCATCTTTATTAAAATCTATTTTGTACTCATACCTGAGATCCAATCCACGCGAACAATCATCCGTGGCGGTGGCTGCAATATTAACATCAACAGGTCCACACGCTGGATCAGCACTGGTGACCATGATGTCGCTGCACTGCACCGTAGGAGCTTGTTCATTAATAACTTTAATGGTCTGAACATACGTCCATGTCTCTGGTCCATCAGTATCAGTCGTACTGCACCAGTCGATCACAGTCCACTCTCTCAATATTTTAAAGCAAGCATCACTACCAAATTCGAAACTAAAAAACTGCTCATCAGTCACACTCACCGCGATCAGCTCACAGGACTTAGAGAGGATGATGGGCTCTCGCTGACCCGCTGGTAGATTCTCTACATCATAAGCAGTGGCATCACAGCTACCTGCTTCAGCGATGCCTAAGACATCCTCTGGCCAGATGATATCATCATATTCATCCTCGGGATCATAGCTATTGATGTAGAATGGCTCATGCTCTTTGAAGGTGATGGACTGCTTCACATACTCTGTTCTGGCTTCTGTCTGGATGGTGATCCTTCTGATCACGGTCCCTATCCCACACTGATTCCGATCATCACTGTATATCTCATCCGTCAGTACTGCAGAGCAGGTACCCGTGTAATAGCCATCTAAGGCTGGACCATCCACGATAAATAAAGAGTCATCAAGAGCGATCACTTCTCTCATGCTGTCATGCGGCATCATCGAGCCAAAATCAGATAAATCATCTGGGTGAAGCGGGTATCCGCAGCTTACTGTGATGTGAGGTAGAGGCACGACGGAGATCACACCAGGATCTTGGATCTCTACCCGGACCATACAGTCATTATACTGTCCAGCCTTGTCTGTGGCCCGCAGGATGACTGGCACGAACGAGTCAGCATAGCTCAAGTCCGCACAGCAGAAAGTCACCTTATTACTGAAGATGGTATCCTGACCAAAACCACATCTGTCATCCTCCATCTTCTTGATCTGGAGAGAGGCCAACTTACAATCATCATGGCTGCCCTCATCAATCACTTCTACGGGTATCACTGAGATACCATCCGTGGTCAGAGAGACAGCTAATTTATCTTCACATATTGCTACGGGTGGCGTCCTGTCTTCTACCGTGATGACCAAGGTATCTGTCCCAATATTGCCACAGGCATCGATGCCTCGGTAGATGATGGTGTCTACTCCGACTGGCAGTTCGATGTATTCTCCTTCCTTGGCATCGAAGTCTGAAATGAATCCGTAAGGGTAGACCAGATCCACTTTTACTTCCGTACAGTTATCCTCAAAATGGACGGGTGGGATCAGGACATAGGCCTGGCAGTCATGACCTGAAGTGCTCTCAGTATAATCTGGTGTTTCATATTTTACGACAGGCGCGATCTCATCATAAAATTCGATGAGTTGTATCTGATAGAATAGTGTGTCCGTGCCTCGACAGGTCAGATCATATAAGCCCCATTTCCTCAGAATTACGTCCTTACAGTCTGATGTGATGACATTAGTCTCCGTCATCTCAGCATAGACACCACAGTAATTCTCCAGAAGCTGCTGGAAGGTATGACCTCTGAATAATGGCTCGCCAGTCACAGAGACAGGTGCTACCGTATCACAGGTAAATGCATTACCCGCACGGACCGTATAATTAATCGCTCTCGTATAGGCTGTCGAATCCTCTTCATAGCTTGGCAGTCTTCTGATTAAAATCGCCTGAGTACACGAGTCTGCCATATTTCCGCTCTCATCCTTAGCCCCATAGGTAATGGTGATTCTCTTTATGTAGTCGGGATCACAGGAGAGCTGCTCTACCTCTTCGTTCATCACGGTGACAGTCTCTCTGCCACATGACTGAGTGACACTGGGGCCCGTATAGTCTATGAGTTCGCCACAGTCTATTTCTAATGGTATCGATTGGCAGTCGATGACGGGTTTTAGTTTGTCTTCTACAATCAGATTACCCCAACAAGAATTAGCGCAGTCAGGATTTAGATTCGTGATTTTAAACTCGATATTCTCGTCCTTGTGTTCAGCAGTCAAGATATTCGTAGCTAATGGCTCGCCGTGTATGCTAAGAGTCAATTCGTAGTTGTCCAGGTCTTCCATTGAAATAGACGGGCTCCCCATATCGACCGTGGCTTCAGCGGTACATTCTGCAGATAGCGAGACATTGATCTGTGCATAACAGCTCAATCCAGGGCACCCACAACCATAGACCTCGAACGGGACTCCAATCACGTCAAGGGCTGCACAGATGGCATTAGCCGTGACGATGGATAGGACATCACCACCAGTGGTAACTCCAAAATCTACCACAGCGAGGTCAAGTGTATTCTCGTCGAAGATGAGTGTATGGATGGTATAAAGTCCTGGTTCTGTCACAGAGAATTGGGGCGTGGCACCCACCGTCTCTATCACCAAGGTCTCACCACTCGTCAGCACGTATATAGTAGAGAAACCAGCTGGCACTGTGGCATTACCATCAGGGACTGCCTGTAGCGTGACTGCCGAGCCATCTAAGATGCACGCTGAGGCGCTGCCATCAGAGAGCGTACCAGCATCAGCCGTACAGGCTTGGCCAATGGACAGCTGCGCTAACAGCAGAGATATGATAAAGAAGGCGGTGAAGCGGAGTAGATGAATTCCTGATAAAGGTGACGTGTAGCCTAAGGGCATACCAATCACCTTCCAATGAAGTGTATTTTTCATTAGTGAGAGCCTATTTATGATTGCACAAAATCGTGTGTGTCCTTGCCAAAAGACACAGGGATCTATTCATCATAATTAGGTTGGAGGTAAAATGCGGTTATTGAGAGTGTAACCTCAGCTTTAAAAAAATTAAGTAATTGAGACCTTAATCTTCGCGAGCTGTGATGTGTGATATCCAGAAAAGCCGAAATCCAGATATTTCCACAGTGTAAAGATAAATATTTATTTTACATATTATAAAATTATTTAATATGTATTAACTCATGCGGACATTTTATTTAGAAGATCACCATCAGTAAGCGATAGAAAATCATTTAACTAATTGATTACAAGACAGTTATGACAAATAATATTTTAGCGACTCATTTATGATAACTTCATTATCTTTGGATAAGAAAAATATCTAAATATTTAGATTAGTCTAAATAATAATTTTAATCCATATAATTATGTCCCTAGTAGAAATGAAAGTGCCGATGATCGGCGAGTCAGTCACAGAAGTCACCTTATCACAGTGGCTCATTGAAGATGGAGCTTATGTCAAGATAGACGAGCCCATATGCGAGTTTGAGTCAGACAAAGCGACACTTGAATTTCCAGCCGAGGCTGCAGGCAAGCTGGTCCACGTAGCTGCCGAAGGTGATGATCTCAACATCGGAGCCATCGTAGCTACCATAGACACCAGCGCAGCGGCACCAGCAGCAGACACTCCACCAGCGACGACCGAGGCTCCAGCCGCCGAACCTGCGACAGCTGCCGCACCAGCAGCTACTACAGAGTCACACGCTACAGGACACCCCTCACCTGCCGCAGCTAAGATCATGAGAGAGAATGACCTGAAGTCAGCTGATATCCAAGGTACGGGCAAGGAAGGACGAATCACCAAGGAAGACGCGCAGAAAGCCGCTGCCGCACCCAAAGCAGCACCAGCGAAAAAAGCTGCACCAGCAGCAGTCACAGAAATACCTGTGAATACAGAATCATTCAGCAGAGGGAAGCGCAGAGAAAAAATGAGCCGCATGAGACGGACCATCGCCTCCAGACTCGTCTCCGCTAAGAATGATACCGCTATGCTCACCACCTTTAATGAGGTGGACCTGACGAACATCATGGCGCTGAGAAAAACCTACCAAGAAAAATTCGTTGAAAAATATGGCATCAAGCTGGGCTTCATGTCGCTCTTCGCCAAGGCCTGCGCCAAGGTGCTGATCGAGATGCCCATCGTCAATGCGCAGATCGATGGTAATGAGGTCATCTACCATGACTATGCAGATATCTCCATAGCCATATCCACTCCGACTGGGCTGGTAGTCCCTCCCGTACACAATGTAGAATCGCTGAACTTCGCTCAGATAGAATCAAAAATCAAAGCACTAGCCGTAAAAGCTAGAGAAGGAAAACTGACCATGGACGAGATGAGCGGTGGTACATTCACCATCACAAATGGCGGCATCTTTGGATCTATGATGAGTACACCCATCATCAATCCACCTCAGTCTGCGATACTCGGTATGCACACCATCAAGCAGCGACCCATCGCCGTAGATGGTGAGGTGCAGATCAGACCGATGATGTATCTGGCTATGTCTTATGATCACCGCATCATAGACGGCAGCTCCTCTGTAACCTTCCTCGTGAAAGTGATAGAGCTGTTGGAAGATCCGACTAAATTATTATTAGACATTTAGTCAGAAATTTACAGAGTTACTTTCTGGATAAACTTTAGATGTACTGCAAGTTAGAGGCTCACATCTATTGGTGCTGCAGAACTGAAAATTCTCCGCTCAGCTGAGCAGCTCTGTAGGTGAGTATATTCCCAAACTGCAACAGGACAAATTCGCTCTGGCGAGGCCTGAGAAATACGAAATCATCCACATCCAGCTCGACTGCCTTGGGTGCATTGACCATGGTCTGGTTCGTGCTCTCTCCAAAGAGGGGATTTGATTTTAATCCCTCAGGGTAGCAGTAGTCTGCTTTCCAGTAGCCTCCGTACAAAAAGAAAGATTGTCTGAATGCAGGTTTGATCAGACTCATCACAGACTTCAGCTTCTCCAGGCCTGAGATGCTGGTATTCTGATATTTCTTCAGTATCGGTGCGGCGATGAAGCAAGCAGCTTCGTACTGACTCAGTGTAGGGATGTCAAAACTCGTGGGCTTCAGCAGGCAAGATCCTGCACTGATATCGTTCAGCGGTGTTTGACTCTTATGTAGATCCAGCGTGGGGCTGCCAGCTCCATTATAGCAGAGACCTTCATGCCACAGAGAGGAGAATTCTTCTTGGACCAGCTTCTGACAAGCGTCGTAGTAGCTGTGCGCTATCTGGAGAGACTTGGTCTGAGACTGGACCACACTCGGGATCTTGACCACATGAGGATCATAGCCCATGAAGCCACTGAACTCGATGTGCTCCTGATGAGCGCTGATGTACACTAGAGCCTCTCTGACAGCATCCAGATCAGCGAATCCACCTCGGTGCAGTCCGATGTCAATTTCCAGATTCAGCCTAAGCTTCTGCTGCAGTCTCTTTGCCAGATCAGTGTAGTCCTTAACTCGCTGAAGTGTATCCACCAGCCACTGTACCTGCCGGTAGGGATTATATCCATTCGTGAGAGTGGGTAGCGTATGATAGTAGTAGGCAGCCGTCTTCACAGGCATAGGCTTACCCATCAGGATGTCTGTCTGCTCATCACAGATGGAACTCAGGTCCGTCAAAAATGGCTGATGAAACACCATGAGCTTAGCCGTCCCCGTGCGCTCCATGATGTATTGGATCAGCTCCTTCGACGGTAGTGACTTGACGACTATTCTAAAAGCCGTATTGGGATTCAGTGACTGCTTCAGCTTAGCGATGTTACGATCCAGGATATCTAGGTCTATGACTAAGGATGGTATGGCTCGGTCATGCGCACGCAGAGCGAGATTTAAGTTTTGAAAATAGCTGACTTCAGTCATAGTCGCAGAAGATGTGGTAATTATTAGCCTAAGTTAAAAAACCCATGCTTCTGAGATGCAGTCTTGAATAGATATTATCGAGATGGATGAATGGGATCACATCTTCAGCACCACCCTGTAGCGTGCCTTACCTTCCTTGAGATGATCAATGGCTTCATTCACCTGATCCATCGGAAACTCCTCTACCTCTGGATAAATACCGTGCCTGACGCAGAATTCGAGCATGGTACGCGTGAGCGCAGGACTGCCTACGGGACTGCCGCCCACCATCTTCTCACCACCGATCAAAGATCCCGCTGGAATAGCCATGGGTTCCATCACCATGCCGACAGTGAAAAATTTACCCTGTGGTGCCAGAGCCCTCAGGTAGGTCGACCAGTCCAGTGTCACATTCGTCGTATTGATGATAAAATTCAGTTGGCCTTTGATCGCCTTCAGCTCCTCCTTGGATTTAGAATCCACCACCTTGGTAGCGCCCATCTCCAATATGGATTCGCGCTTCTCAGGAGAGGAGCTAAACGCAGTGACTTCGCAGCCCCAATACTTCAAAAACTTAAGTGCCAGATGGCCCAGACCTCCGATACCGATCACCCCGACCTTATCAGTCGGCTTCACACCTGCGATCATGATGGGATTAAACACGGTGATGCCTCCACACAGCAGTGGTCCTGCCTTACTCATATCAATATCCGCTGGCAGGGGCGTGGCCCAAGCAGCATGAGATCTGACGTGATCCGCGAATCCCCCATGCCGACTGATGGTGGTCTCGCGCTGGCTGCAGAGATGGTGAGACCCCTCCATACAGCTCTGGCAGGTCATGCAGGACTGGGCGAACCAGCCTACGCCGACTTTGTCACCAGCTGTGAGATGCGTGACTGATGAGCCCACAGCTACCACTTCGCCTACTATCTCATGGCCAGGAATTAGAGGATAGTTAGAGCTTCGCCACTCATTATTGATCATGCTCATATCAGAGTGGCAGATGCCGCAGTAGTGGACCTTTATATCTACCTGATCGGTTGGAAGATCACCCAGGTCATAGGAGTATGGTTCTAATTTTGATTTTGCTGCCAGAGCAGCGTATGCATTGACTTTCATATTTTAAATTTTTGATACTGAATGCCAATCTGCAAATAACTAAGTTCAATCAACCACTTGGGTGTCTTAGTTATCTACGTCATAGACGTTTCATGTCTTTAAATTATAGAACTGAATGCCCATCTGCAAATGACTAAGTGCCATCATTCTCAGCTGCAGCAGCCTTCATTTCTGGATCTATTATTTGCTATCGTTAAAGTATCTCATGATAAGGATTTAGCTGATGAGAAGCAGTATCATATCACCATTAAATACTGATATACCACAGAAGACAGCTGATGTTCTATAAGAAGCTGAGCGTCAGGGGGAGGTATCAAAAGCCTTATGCCCAATCGGTCCGCTGGTCACGCTGAGCTGAAGTGGCGTGCGCCTCCTTCTGTTATACCAGATTTCAGTCGTGCTGAGCTTTGATCGTGCATAGAATCTTCTCCGACCAACGGAAAATTAGCTACTTTAGACCTCAAAGTATAAGCCAATGACCTTAGGAGAATTTCTCGATTTTTGTTCGAATGACCCGTCTCTGATTTTGTTCTATTTTCTGTGCTTACCCTTGACTGCATTCTTAGCAGCCCTATTCGGAAAAGGAGAAGGACACATCTCCCCATGGAAATACCTGTACGCCGTGCTCATGTATCTGGCCTGTGTGCCAGGCATATTCGCTATCACGCTGAATGTGTATACCTTCTTGTTCGAGCGTAAGTCCATCATGGACCTCAATATATATTCGCAGATCCTGCCCGTCATCATTATGATCTTGACACTGGCGATCATCAGAAAGAATGTACGATTTGAACAGATCCCAGGATTCGATAAGCTCGGCGGACTGCTCATTGTGATCGGTGGCGTGATCACGGCCATGTGGTTTCTTGATAAGACGCACATTGTAGTCTTCAGCTATATGCCCGTGTATATGGTATTTGTGATCTTGATCGTTATGTTTATTTTGGTCCGCTTCGGCGTCAAAAAATTATTTGCTTAGATATACAATCAGACGACCTATGAGCCAGCACAGTTTTCAAGCCAAAGATGATAAGACGATCAACTATTATCACTGGGCTCCTGATGCGCCTAAGGCCATCATCCAGATCGCGCACGGTATGGGAGAGCATGCAGGGCGCTATGAGAATTTAGCAAATGATTTAGGGAAACATGGCTATGCCGTATTCGCCAATGACCACAGAGGCCATGGCCACACCGCCAGCTCGCCTGAGGATGTCGGCTATTTTGACAAGGGTGGTCACTTCTGGCATGATACCCAGAATGATCTGATGATGATGACAGCCATCGCCCGCAACGCACATCCTGGTCTGCCCCTATTCATGCTGGGACACAGCATGGGCTCCTTCTTGACGAGAGACTACATCACGAATGGCTCACTCCAACTGCAGGGTGCTATCCTATCTGGGACAGCCGGTGACCCCGGTGCACTGGGGACCATAGGTAGATGGATGGCAGGCCTGATCTCCATGATCTTCGGCAGGGGCAATCGGAGTGAATTCTTACGAAAAATCTCATTCGGAAAATATGCTGCGGCTGTGAAGCCAATGAGGACACCCGCTGACTGGCTGAGTCGTGACGAAGCGGTGGTGAATGCCTATGTCGCTGACCCTCGCTGTGGCCTCACCTTCACCTCTGGATTCTGGATGGATCTGCTAGATGGCTTGAAGCGAATCAGTCAAGCCTCTACTTATCAAAATACACCGTCCCAGCTGCCCTTATATCTATTCGCTGGCGACAAAGATCCAGTGGGAGACTATGGTAAAGGCGTAAAAGAAGTACACGAGCGATATGAGAAAGCTGGTGTCAAAGATCTGCAGCTCAAGCTCTACCCCGGAGCCCGGCATGAGACACTGAATGAGACGAACCGCGATGAAGTAGTGAATGATTTGCTGCAGTGGTTAGAACATCACGTATAGAAATATTTCTGGGGTGATGGCGCCATGCGTCTATATCCTACAGGTCACTATCCCCAAGAAGTCCTGAGCTCTCCCAAGATGTCATACCCCCTTGTAAAAGTCTTGAACAGCCCCTAACACTTCCAGTGGCTCTATACGCAACATATGGTCAGCCTCTAGGTGTGCATACATGATCTTCATCTGCCGATCAACTACATAGACTGCTGGCAGAAGTAATTCTGGCGCCTCACTCCCATTCAGCTCTTGCAGATCGATACCAAAATTCTGATATTCTCGGCTGAGATCATCATTGAGCCGAAAAGCAATCCCCAGTCCTCTTGCCATAACCATCTGATCATCCGTCAAGGTCGGAAATGACAGGCTATTCTTCTCTATGGTCTGTGCGGCATACAGCGGCCGCTCTGGACTGACCGCTATGATGTCACTGCTGGCAGCTCGAAACTGTGATCTCAATGCCTCGTAGGCTCTGAGCTCTATGTTGCAGTACGGACACCAGCCTCCGCGATAAAAATTGAGCACCAGATAATCTGTTTTCATGATGTCCTTCAGGTCCACCTCTCCTCCATCCGCTGATGTCAACCTTGTGACAGGCAGGACATCACCAACAGACAGAGCACGCGCCACGATGCCACTAGCTCTAAGTTCTTCTATGCCAGTGGTCAGCACATCAGCTACCGCTTTCGGCATATTCTGAAAGCCTGACTTAGTCATTTCTTCTATCTTATGAGCGATCAACATGGTCAATGTGTTTTAGTCAAAATTATAAATGGTCGGTGCGCTTAGATTCCTTTTACTTCACTGCATGGACTCAAGAGTAAACTTATTATTGGGGGGCGGGAACGGCAGACTCGACTCTGGCAAGAATGCTGGCCTGAGTAGCCACTTCGCAAGCCCACATCCCAAGTGTGGCATGAAGAAATTCTTTTTTGGATCGATCCTCGAATGCTGTCATTTGGATGAGATCATCCACCAGCACTGCGGGGATATCCCTAGAGAAGGCTTCATGCACTGTAAAGCTGATCGCATAATTAGTACTCAGGCCACAGAGTATGATCTGGTCTTTAGCTAGCTTCTTCATGAGCTCAGCTAACATACCATCAAAAAAAGCTCCAGGCCGGGTGCGGGTCAGCTGGTAGTCACTTTCAGCAACATCCACGCGTGCATCGATCTGAGACCAAGGCGAAACTGGGTCAAAATAGCCTTGCTCGATCTGTGGCCAGTCAGTCCGCAAACCGCTCTGACTGCCATCTTTCTGCAGTTGGTAAATGGAGTGTACTACGGGGATACCTTGCACTCTGACCTGCTCCAATATCTCGTTCAGAGGTGCTATCATCTCGGTGGCATCATTCCCATAGGGACTACTCGGTACAGTGAATAGCTTCTGCATATCCATGACCAGTAGAATCGCTCTTGATCTATCGACGTTAAATTCCATAGTAGGCGTAAGGTTTTAAGGATTATTAAGATTTAGATATATCAGGTCTGGCGAAGATGACCTCTCTGACCACTTGCCAGCGACCATCCTCATGGACTAAGTCCATACTCAGGACTAGGTACTGATCAGTATCTACCAGATTGACCTTTCTTGAGATGACGACGTGGGCCTTGTCACCAGTAGCTTCGATGTGATTGTACTCCGCCCAGGTATTGAGTGGCGCTGACCCAGCAGCTAGCTTAGCATCGAAGAGTCCTTTGAAGGCTGCTTTGTCAGCGATATTAAGATTGCCATCCGTATCAATCGAGATGACCACGAGACTATCGTGATAGATTCTTTCGAGTGCACTGACATCGAAGGTGGTGCCGGCTTTGATTAGTTCGTCCACAGCAGTCTTGACTGCTTCTGCAGCGGCTGTCGTATTTTTCTGACTCATGATTTTTGATTTAATGTTTAGACTTTTTTTTAAGTGAAATCCCATGCTGCAAACGACTGCAATAAATCATCCACTTGGGCATCTTGGTTATTTAGATCACAAACCTATTGTCAGCTTATAATCTTGATGCAAATATAAAGTCAGCTCTTGCCTGCCGCGAGGTCATTCTATTTCTAAAAATGGTCAATATCGAACCGATGGCTAATAGTAGATACTTTGCTAAAATGGATAAAAGTAGAACCAAGACAGCCTACATCCGTATCATGAAAGCTAACTGTACCTAGTCATTTGTAGTCAGCTCCGATTTATTGATCTATAGCCAGTGAGGCTAAAAATTGAGTCGGTGTCATGCTCTGATGCTTCTTAAAAAAGCGCACAAAATTAGAAGGATCAGTGAAGCCCATGGCGTAGGCTAACTCCTGCGAGCTGTATTTCTGCTCTAAGAGTTTCCGCTTAGTCTCGACAATCAGCCACTTATCCAAGAATGATTTGGCAGTCATGCTGGCCAGATCCTTACAGATGTCATTGAGGTATTTATAGGACACCATCATCTGCTCTGCATAGTCCCTCACTTGATGCAGCTCTGCGTATTGCTCCACGATCAATTCTTGGAATCTGATAAAATCTCTATAGCGCTGAGACTGGAATGCTCGGTGCTGATAGATACTGTAGCGCTTGATCTCGAGGAGCAGAGCTGTAAATAGGGATTGGATCAGTTCTGATTTTAAGTTTGTATTAGGGTCATTCTGCAGCAAGATCAGCTTGTCGATGTAGGGCTGGATCGTCGCTACATGTTCGGCTCCGATATGAAGGTGCGGCGTATAGTACAGCTGCAGAAAGTGAAACAGGCTGGACTCACTCATCCCAGCAGTCATATAAGATTCATCAAAGGACATGACAAAGCCCTGCACCTGGCTGTCTGGCTCAAAAGCATGTACCTGTCCCTTAATGCAAGGTAAGATGCTACCAGCGGATAGAGTCGTCCGCTCAAAATCAACCTCGTGATAACCCTCACCGCTGGTAAAGATCGTAAGGCCATGAAACTCGATGCGGTGTGGCTGATACAGATTGATGACCGAGTGCGCGAAGCGATCCTGCAATTCCTTGATGGTGCAAATGTCAAACGAAATGGATTGGCGCTTGACCTTGTCAATGGCAATACGCTCAATCGCTGCGCCTCCTCGGTCCGTCATAGCTGGTATCCTTTTACTTTCAAAAATACAATCAATTTTGGGGAATGGTAGGAAGGTATCTTGGGATGATCTGCTGCATCACTGGAGCCAAGGCTTTCATTTGACTTTTTACATCCATGCAATGAATCATCTCCCATTGAAGCAAATTCCAGAAGCCTTCACCTCAAGTGAATCATTGGAATACGTACCTATGGCCCTAAATAATTTGGCCTATTATAATAAATACCAGTTATTAGTCTGTATCTTAGAAGCAAAACCCTGCATCATGAATTTAGATCTGCACGCACAAGGAAAATCTGATCACGTCAGAAATCTAAAAAAGGAGGAGACCAAAAGAATGGCTGAACTCCAACAGACCACCATGCACGAGACTAAGAAGAAATCCATGATTGCGAAAATGAAAGATCGATTTGTGAAGCTGATCTTAGAGACTGAAGACAACATGTACTTCAGAGAAAAACAGAATACCTGAATTAGATTCAATCAGGCGTAACCGCCCTTCAGTCACTACTTGACTAAGGTCGCATCCACCAGCTGGTACATCAGCCGATTGATATCATCGGCATTAAGCAGTAGTGTGCCCTTAAGCGTGATCTGCTCTGCGCTGTATTTTACCGCATCAATAGCTACGACCTCCATGACCGTCTCTGGTCCAGCGCCTCCACAGAAGAAGCACATGCTGTAGGGAAATGCGGAGAAGATAAATTCTTTATGACTCTTATATCCTTCTACGGGGATGACATAGCCTTTGATAGTGACCTCTTGACCTTGCAGCGCCTCCACCTGACCACTGAAGACTGGCTTATCGATCTTGAAGCCCATGATCTCATCGTATTCTTTGCGGTAGGTGATTTTGGATAAGGTCTTCCAGACATTTTCTTTTTCTGGTTTAGCATCAGGCTTAGCTTTTGCTTTTTCATTATCCGATTCTTTCACTGTCGTGACTGTCTCCAGAGTAGCAGAGGCACCAGAAGTCACAGCATCTTGAGCTGTAAGAGTCGCTATTGTCAGCAGGCTAAAAAAGAATATGGCTGTGAGTTTCATATGTTTAAATTTCAGGGCTAAATGCCTGTCAGCAAATAACTAAGTTTAATCATCCACTTGGTTGTCTTAGTTATCTACGTCATAGACGTTTCATAGAAGATCATTTATCTTATAACACCGAAAGTATGAAAAAGTGCAGTGAAACGCTGTCTTTTAACCGATTCATAACAGGACAGCCTCGTGCAGGACATACATCAGGCTGGAACCATCACTGGCTTTGACCTGAAGCCTGCCTTTGAGCTGTATCTTGTCATCTGAGTAGGCGACACGCTTACCATCGGCCATGAAGACCTCCATCGCTGTCTCAGGGCCAGCCTTACCGCAGAAGAAGCAGAGATTAGCGGGGAAAGAAGAAAACACGAAGTGGCTCTGCTTGATCTTACCATCAATTGGGATGATGTATCCAGAGACTTCGATCTCAGTGCCATCCATGGACATGACCATGGGATTCACCGTAGGGATATCCACCTGCATCCCGAGACTCTCGTCATATTTCTTCTCGTAGCTGACCAGTGATAACAAGCTCCAGGTGCTGCTCTGTGAGATACAGGTCAGACCGTAGAGTAAAAATAAAAGACTGGCTAGGTATTTTTTGGTATTCCACATCACCTCTCAAACGCGATAAGCACCAGAAGAGTTTCTCAATGATCACTCAATTCACAAGCCATAAGTCCATGCCCAAAGAAAAAAAGGTCCTGCCGAAGCAAGACCTTTCCAAAGAGAGATTTTAAAGATTTATCGAGATATTTATTCTTACCAAGCCACTAATTACACGGGCTGATGTAAGCGTGAAATGTCGCACCGCTGATGGTCTCGAAGCCCGGTAGCAGATTCACTTGTTGGCCAGCTCTGAAGTCTACGACATTAGAAGCTGGGACAGTCTTATCTGAATATACATTATCGGTCGCTTTGTACAGACCTGAAGGTATTGGATCATCATCGACATAGAGGACTGCAGGACAGCATGCGCCAAATGGATCATTGACTTCGACTTGGGTGGTGCATGAGCTTGAATTGGTAGCTGCATCGACGACCTTTAACTGGACGATGACACCACCGACATCCGCACAGGTTAAGACCATGGGATCAATACCCATCTGTATCGGTCCACACAGGTCAAATGATCCATTGTCGATGTCGGACACACTCAGAGTAAACATGCCATTCTGATCGAGATCTACTTCTATATTGGTAAAACATACAGCGACGGGAGGAGTCATATCAAATGTGCAATTATTATTGCAGACCATATTCGGGTCTTGCACGATCACTTGTGTCATGCATGTCCCCGTCAGTCCACCTGCATCTTCGACGGCTAAAGTGACTACATTGATCTGCCCCACATCAGCACAAGTAAAGGTATCATCACTCAGTACATAACTGACAATAGCACAATTATCGATAGATCCATTATCAACCTGCTGTGGACTGATGGTAACGAATCCTCCACCAATTCCACCCATGATTTGGACGACCAAGCTAGACACGCATTCAGCGACTGGAGCTGTGACATCTACTACCGTGACGGTAGCAGTGCACTGATCCGACAGTCCTACGGCGTCTTTAACGGTGAGTGTCACATCATTCTGTCCGATGTTCATGCAGTCAAAACTGGAGATATCCACGGTCATTCCAGCAATAGCGCAATTATCAGATGATCCGCCATCGATATCTGCTGGCAGTAGACTCGCCATACCAGCAGCATCCAGAGCAAAAACGATGTCCATACAAACAGCCATAGGCGGTGTCATGTCAGGGTTACATCCATTGGCACAGGCTAACTGAGGATCATTGACAGTCACCGCCCCAGTACATGTACTGGGATTCCCAGCGAGATCCTTGACAGTCAGTGTGACTGTCACTGGAGTACCCACATCTGTACAGCTGAATGACATGATATCTATAGTCAAGTCTACAGGGCCGCATAAATCTGAAGATCCAGCGTCTATATCCGCTGCCGTAATACTCGCCATGCCTGCACTATTTAGACTGACAGTCGCATTCATACATAAGGCTGTCGGTGGTGTCACATCTGGTGAACAAAGATTCGTAGCACAGACCTCATAGCATGCGATGTGAGCCGAGAGGTCAGCCTCTACTTCTGTAAATAAACCTCCGACGTACATCTTACTTGCGCTGGGATCATATTCTATCGCATAGGTCACATCATTGAGGCCGACGGTGACGCTCGTCCCCAGCTGTATCCAGCTGCTGCCATCCCATCGAGCTGCCCGATTGAGCACGGTGCTACCCGACAGAGTATAAGCGCCTACAGCATATGGTAGACCATCAGCGTCAAAAGCTATATCGTGCACTTCATTATTGAAGCCCACTCCAAGGGTGGACCACGCAGCACCATCCCAGATGGCGATGCGTCTCGCTTGGCTACCACCTGCTGATGTGAATGCACCACCTACATATATATCACCAGCAGGGCTCTCCTGAATGGTGTTGACATAGCTATTCATACCCGACCCCATAGGGCCCCAGGAAGTCCCATTCCAGACAGCTATATTGTTAGCGGCTGCTCCGCCTGCTGTAGTAAAACTTCCGCCAGCATAGACTCGGCCTGCGCCATCAGAGTGGACCGCAAAGCCGGAAGGAGAACCCAACCCGGAGCCCAGCGGCTGCCAGCTACTGCCATCCCATCGGGCTATCCGGCTCAAGCCAGCATTGGTAAATCCTCCGGTGACATATATATCGTCCTGACTATCCACATGGATATCACGCACTGCATTATTAAAACCAGTGCCCATGGCTGTCCAACTAGACCCGTCCCACTTGGCGATTCTCAGTGCCGGTACACCGCCTGCCTGAGTGAAGTTACCTCCTACGTAGACATGGCCAGCTTGGTCAATATCCACAGCATAGTTTAATCCGCCATTGGTGCCTGTACCCAGCGCATTCCAACTAATACCATCCCACATGGCTACATAATTAACCAGTATACCTCCCGCCTGTTCAAAAGCACCTACAGCATATAATTCACCAGCTGCATTGACAGCGATATCCCTGACTAAATCATTAAGACCTCGACCACCAGAGATATCTGTCATCGGGTACCACTCATTACCATCCCAGAGTGCGACTCGACTCGCCACCACACCATCGACGACATCATACTGACCGCCTGCGACCATAGTCCCATTCCGCTGACTGATGGTATGCACGCCATTGTCGGCTCCATCCATTGTCACCATCCCGACTGCAGACCAGTTAGATCCATTCCAAGAGGCTATATTATTAGTAGATACACTACCGGCAGTATTAAAAAAGCCTCCGGCGTATACCGTCAAGTTACCATTATAGAAGGCGCTTACGGCATTGACCTGACCAGCTACACCGACGCTCCCACCGACGCCTGGCAGGCTGTTCCAGTTTTGATTCGCTTCGTCCCAGAATGCGATATTATTAGC
>CALFUK010000106.1 GCA_937929945.1 uncultured Saprospiraceae bacterium | reverse complement strand
GCTGACAGACCTTTCATTATTTCTGATATCTTGTCCGAAAATAATCATAAATGGAATGTCAGAGGGAGCTTTTCGATTTAGATTCTGAGATCATCTATCTTAATGGAGCATACATGTCTCCTAATCTTAAGTCAGTGATCGCAGCTGGTATAGATGGAATATATAAGAAGACGAACCCATCCTCGCTCTTAATCAATGACTTTTTTGAACCACCTAAGCGAATAAAGAAGCTATTCGCCCAGCTCATAGACGCACCAGACTACAGCTCTATATCACTGATTCCCTCTGTGTCTTACGGCATGGCCAATATCGCTAAGAATGCAGAGCTGCATGCTGGTGATGAAGTACTGATAGTCGGTGAGCAGTTTCCCAGTAATTATTATTGCTGGAAGCATCACGCGGACCAAGTGAATGCTGCTGTCAAAGTCGTCAGCTGTCCGATGACAGAATACCGAGCTGCTGCCTGGAATGAAGCTATTCTATCAGCGATCACTGACCGGACCAAGGTGGTGACGATACCGATCGTACATTGGGCAGATGGCACCCTCTTTGACGTGCAGCGCATCTGTGCCAAAGCTCATGCGCATGATGCCATCTGTGTGGTGGATGGCACCCAGTCCATCGGTGCCTTGCCATTTTCACTGACGGATGTACCGCTGGATGCCTTGGTCTGTGCTGCCTATAAGTGGCTGCTATCGCCTTATGCCACTGGCTTCTGTTACATGTCCGAACGCTTTCATCAGGGAGAACCCATAGAGCACTCGTGGATTAATCGAAAGGGTAGTGAAGATTTTACGGCCTTAGTCAACTATCAGGAGGAATATAAAGCTGGTGCTCATCGCTATGATGTAGGACAGTCACCTAATTTTGTACTCTTACCTATGGTAGAAGCAGCACTGCAGCAGATACTCGCCTGGACTCCAGAGGCATCTACTTCCTACATCGCGGCTATATCTGATCAAGGCATCGAATACTTGAGGGAGAAATTTATCATTGAGGAGGATGCCTACAGAGCCAAGCATCTCTTTGGCATTCGGCTACAAGACGTATCTCGTATGGCTGCCATCAAAGAGGCATTAGAGCAGGCGCAGATCAGTGTCTCATACCGCGGGGACTGCATCAGAGTATCACCCAATGTGTACAATACAAAAAGTGAATTCTATCGACTGGTGACCATTCTCATGGATAACGCTTAAACAGGAGGTGCCTGCTCTGGCTTAATTGACCTTAGTCGCGTTAATCTGGCATTGATCACTGATGAGAGGATCCTTAGTCTCTGCACTCAGGACATCAGCCTGAAAAGACCCAGAGAGAGTCATGCCATCATCCGCCGTCGTGACCTGTCCATTGGCATTGATTAAAACATCTACGGGGGTCCCAGCTACGGGTATCTGGTAGGGGAATTCTTCAGCAGTGATGCTCAATTCATCACCATTCACATCAGCATTTAATGGGAGGTCTAAGTCCAAAGCTGAGATTGACAGGGTGACTTTATTGACATCATCTACCACGATCTTAATTTCTATTTCAGCCGTATCAGTATTCAGATCAGTCAGAATAGCACAGCTGAGTGATCCATTATAGATGCCGATGAATTTGTCCCGAGCAAAAATGCAGTCAGCTGTACTCACGTTAGCATTCGGATCATAGTTTTCCGCAGCTGGGTCGGTACATCCGCTGATGTTGCAGCTGCCATTATCTGTCGTAGCAGAGGGGTCGAAATTATCCGCGGCCGCATTAGTACAGCCTGGGATATCTTCTTCGCCACAGCTCTGCATGAATAGCCCCAAGAAAATTATGGAGCTTATGAAAACCAACTTTGAAAATGTCATCGTGTTTAATTTTTAGTTCTCTCAATCTGATTGACATAATTGAGATTGCCTAAGCGGAAGGATACACCCATTTTGTTTTTATAGATCTTATCCTCTGCTCGACATATGATTCCTTGCTTTATAACGATGGAAGTAGGTATATCATTCGGGTTTTTGGCAGTATCGTCCAAAAGAGAGTATTTCATGCGAGGGGTGCTGAAGTCAGTATTCCTTTCCTGTGCCAGCTGATGCAGTGATACAGAGCAGGCTAAGATGACCGTATAAAAATATATGTATACTCCCATTAGAATACTTCAAATTTATGAAACTTGGCTTCAATCGGGCCATTGTAAAGCGTTAATTTCTTGGATGGCTTCAGGCCGACGAATTTGATGCCTTGCTTATTCCCAGAGAAGACCCAGGCTGTGGACCCCGTGCACTTCTTCTTTAGCGTATCACCAATATTTTTATAGAATGCTTTGTGATCGTCCAGACTGAGTCGCTTGTTGTAGGGAGGATTCATGATGATGTGGTGTGGCTGCTCCAGCGCATCTGTCTGGAAGAAGTTACCCCGATTGACCTCGATCATCGACTTAAACTCAGACTGGGCGATCGACTCTTTTAGTTCATCAGCTAAGTAGTCTAATTTATCTGAGCCTTTGATGCTTCCTTCCACCTTGAGGGGAGCAGCATCATGCTGGATCTCAGACCATAGAGGCTGATCAAAGTCATTCCAATGATAAAATGAGAAGGTATCTCTGAAATATTGCGACGGTATATCATACTTCAGCATGGCGGCTTCGTACAGGATGGTGCCAGAGCCACACATTGGGTCGAGTAGGGGTAGCTTTTTATCCCATTCTGACAGCCGTATCAGACCAGCTGCGAGCACTTCATTTATCGGGGCTTCAGCGGTGACATCCTTGTATCCTCTCTTGAACAGTGCTTCTCCTGAGCTATCAATATTCACATTCAGGGTGCGCTCACTGATGTGTATGTTAAGCCGGATGTCCGCATTTTGTTTACTGATGGAAGGCCTACGTCCCTTATTTTCGTTGAATTGATCTACGATAGCGTCCTTAGTGAGGTGAGTGATATACTGCGAGTTTTTGAAGAATTCTGAATAGACAGTAGACTCTATATACAGGGTCTTATCCACGTCGAAGTAGTCTTCCCAATTGATCGAGTAGATCGCATCGTACACATCCTTGTAGGAGTGTACTTGGTAAGCGCCAATGGCCGCTAAGACTCTTAGTGCATACCTCGACTTATAATTTAGCGTATAGATATCAGACATGGTGCCATCCAGAAAGACAGATCGCCTGCCGAGATCAGCTTTTTTATCCAGTAGTGTTGATACTTCCTCAGCTAAGATTTCCTCTAGACCTTGAAATGTCTTGATGATTAACTTCATGTATTTAAGTTTCAGGGCGAAATGCCAATCTGCAGATATCTTCGACGAATCATCCAAAGGGGTGTCGTCATTATCTACGTCATAGACGTTTCATGTATTTAAGTTTCAGGGCGAAATGCCAATCTGTAGATATCTCCGACGAATCATCCACTTTGGTCCTGTAGCTCTCCGGGTCAAAGACGTCTCATTAGGATTGGATGACACCGACGTTAAAGTCTTGTATGGGTGCATAGTTACATGCGGCTAAGCTCTTAGAGATGATCTGCCTCGTATCGCGAGGATCGATGATATCATCCACCCACAGTCTCGCTGCAGCATAGTAGGCCGTGGTCTGCTCATCATATTTCTCTTTTATGGCGGCGATCATAGCGTCTTCCTCTTCTTTCGTGATTTCTTTACCTTTCGCTTTTAGTGAGTGGCTCTGTATCTGAGCTAATACCTTAGCTGCCTGAGCACCACCCATGACAGATATTTTGGCCGTGGGCCAGGCATAGATGAATCTTGGATCGTAGGCTTTGCCACACATAGCATAGTTACCTGCTCCGTACGAGTTACCTAAGACGATTGATATTTTAGGGACTGTCGAATTAGAGACGGCATTGACCATTTTAGCCCCGTCCTTGATGATCCCGCCGTGTTCTGAAGTTTTGCCGACCATAAAGCCCGTGACATCATGCAGGAAGACCAGTGGAATCTTTTTCTGATTGCAGTTTAATATAAAGCGGGTCGCCTTATCGGCAGCATCAGAGTAGATGACACCACCGATTTTGATCTCGCCCTTAGCGGATTTGCTAATCTCTCGATTATTCATGACGATGCCGACACTCCATCCGTCGATGCGGGCATAAGCGCAGATCATCGTTTGGCCATATCCTTCTTTATAGAATGTCAGGCTGTCTTTATCGACGATATGCTTCAGTAGCTTCACGGAGTCATAAGGCTTAGTCCTGTCATCAGGGTATGCACCGATGATCTCTTTTATACTGAGCTCGGTGTCCTTGGCTTTAGTGCGATTCAGCTCTATTTCTGGAGTGGCTTTCTTTTGACCAATCAGTTTTTTAATTAAGTCAAGGCACTCTTGGTCATCCTTAGCGATGTAGTCAGTGACGCCCGAGATATTAGTCTGGGTATGAGCTCCACCAAGTGTCTCCTTATCCACCTCTTCACCTATCGCCGCTTTGACCAGGTAGGGCCCTGCTAAGAATATGGAGCCTGTGCCCTCTACGATGATGGATTCGTCAGACATGATGGGTAGATATGCTCCTCCAGCGACGCAGCTTCCCATGATCGCTGATATCTGAGGGATACCCATGGAGGAGATCACTGCATTGTTTCTGAATATTCTGCCAAAGTGTTCTTTATCGGGAAAAATCTCGTCTTGCATCGGGAGATATACCCCCGCAGAATCAACCAGGTATATTAAGGGCAGTCGATTCTCCATCGCTATTTCTTGTGCTCGTAGATTCTTTTTGCCCGTGATGGGAAACCATGCTCCTGCTTTCACGGTGGCGTCATTAGCCACGATCATGGAGAGTACACCTGATACCTTAGCGATGCCTGTGACTACACCTGCTGAAGGGCATCCGCCATGGTCAGCATACATCTGGTATCCTGCATAGGTACCTATTTCTAAAAATTCGGTACTGTCATCGATGAGGTAGTCGATCCTCTCTCTGGCAGTCATTTTACCCTTTGAGTGTAGCTTTTTGATCTTTGCTGCTCCACCTCCTTGGTGGATTGTTTCTTTTGTCCTTTCTAACTTAGATAGCCTGAGCAGGTAGGCGTCCTCGTTTTTGCTATGTTGTAAATCTATTTTCAGCATAGCTACAAAATTAAACCAGTGATCTGGTATTCCTATAAAATCTGTTCTTAATTACCTCGAAACTTTGTATGGATAGCTCCCCGGATACTCTGGATAAAAACCTTCAAATTCTAAAATGGTGGGCTCTGAATCGAGATAGGAGATGAGCGTAGCTACATCTGTGAATGTCAATCGATTGATCGATGTGATGATGTAATTAGGCTCCATGCTGACTTGGTCAATCAGGCTGTTTTTATAGACGCTGATGACCTTCACCCCTTCGATGTTGTACTTGTATTTTTCGTTTGAACTAAGGTTTCGAAGCTCGAAGCCTAATGACTGGAGGACTTCGTCTTTCCTGATCGGTAGTAGCTCTGTGGTATTCAGGTGATTCCTCAGGATGATTTCCTTTTGTGAGACGACTCCTTCGTGGATGTACTCTACGGAGAGGTATTCGCCTGGTCTGAACCGCGCCAGTACACCATTAAATTCGGCAATGGAGTTAGTCTGAGTCCCATTGAGGCTGGTGATCACATCACCTTTGACGAGTGATGCCTTCTGAGCGGCACTTCCTCTACTGACGGATTGGATGATCACACCTTGAATATTCTCTAGGCCGAGTGACTTAGCTATGTCATCGTCTACATCCGCAATGCCTACACCCAGCCAGGCCCGCTGTACAGAGCCATACTCTATCAGATCACCTACCACTTTTGAGACTATATTAGATGGTATGGCGAAGGAGAAGCCTTCATACTTGCCACTATTGGATAAGATCGCTGTATTGATCCCGATGAGTTCGCCATACATATTGACCAGTGCGCCACCAGAGTTACCTGGATTGACGACGGCATCAGTCTGAATGTAGGATTCGACACTGTATTGATTCGATAAGTTTAGATTTCTGGCCTTAGCACTGACGATTCCGGCGGTGACTGATGATTGCAGCTTGAATGGATTGCCGATGGCGAGTACCCAGTCACCTATTGATAGAGAGTCTGAGTCACCATATTTGAGTTGCTTTAGATTCTGCACTTCGATTTTCAGTAAGCCCAGGTCAGTATTTTCATCTATTCCAATGACGGTTGCTTTAAAGACGCGCTTGTCATTGAGTGTGACCTCTATGATGTCTGCGTCTTCGATGAGATGATAGTTAGTGACGATGTAGCCTTCAGGGCTGACGATGACACCTGAGCCTGTGGAGCTGTGGTATTCGCTTTTGGCTCCTTGGCTGTCTTTATTAATGATTCTGAGAAAGACGATGGATTCCGTAGATCTGATAGCGACTTCAGAAAAGACAGGTCTGTAGTCTTTCTCATTCTTTACTAATGTATAGTTAGGCTCCTCTCTGATAATGATCGTATCAGGTGTCTGGATATAGTAGAAGATTGATACAGCGATGATGGCACTGAGTATCGAGCTCGCTAGTATTTGTAGTGTCGTTTTCTCCATTGAATTAACTTAATGAATCTAAGATAACATATTAAATAAATTTTTAATATGTTTCACCGTCACTTATCATTCATCCATTCATCGAGTCGTCACATCTACTCGACAATGATCCTTAGTCTGTAAGCTGAAAACAGCATGATAACGCGCACAAAGAGTGGTCATCATAGGCATGCCCTCACACAGCTATAGCTAAGCGTAATGAGAACGGTCTTATGTAGAATTTATTGGAGAGATAAAGAGGATTGCGTGGAGTCTATCCACCACATTCTATCCGAAGATTTTTTACCTGAGAAGACCAGAGTTCTTTCTGCTCATTGACTTCATCATCGTCGCAGAAGTCGGTGATCTCCAGAATGGTCTCATTAGTCACGTCAGACTTATACATTCTGAATTCTAAGTATTCTTCATCTGGGCTTTCGTCCCACTTGAAGCGTACTCTCTCTTCTTCTATGTCATCAATCATCTCAGCTTCTTCATCGGCACCCTGCCATGTGAAGGTAAAAACGTCTCCAGTGATGTCTACGCCATCACAAAACCATCTGACCAAGCATGATGGAGTGGTGAGAAACTGGTACAAGATCGCTGGTGAAGCTTTAAAGATGAATTCTATATCGAATGAAACTCTTTTCATGAAAAATGTTGGAGGTATGTGAATTTACTGTCGTTCGCGCAATAAAAACAAAAAAATGAAAGAATCAAATTAATACATTAAAAATTATTATTATAATTCAAAATTTGATCAAAAGTTAATGATAAAACTATTACTTGATAACTATAAACATTAGTTGTAATTTCGCGCTTTATTAACACTTAGAATAGAAAGGATCTACATGCGGCAGTTAAAGATTACAAAATCCATAACCAATAGAGAAAGTCAGTCCTTAGAGAAGTACTTGCAGGAGATTGGTAAAGTAGACTTGTTGACCCCAGAAGAGGAAGTGACTCTTGCCAAGGAGATCAAAAGCGGTAGCCAAGAAGCCTTAGAGAAACTTACTAAGGCGAATCTGAGATTTGTCGTGTCAGTAGCAAAGCAATATCAAAATCAGGGTCTTTCATTAAGTGACCTGATCAACGAAGGGAATCTGGGCCTGATCAAAGCGGCTCAAAGATTTGATGAGACCAGAGGTTTCAAATTCATCTCATATGCCGTATGGTGGATTAGGCAGTCTATCCTGCAAGCTCTGGCGGAGCAATCAAGAATAGTCAGACTGCCACTTAATAAAGTCGGGTCGCTGAATAAGATCAACAGAGCCTTCTCAGAACTGGAGCAAGAATACGAGAGAGAGCCTTCATCTGATGAGCTGGCTGAACTCTTGGAGATTCCATCAGAAGAGGTAGAGACGACCTTAGGCGTAGCCGCGAGACACGTCTCCATGGACGCCCCATTCGTAGATGGTGAGGATAATAGCCTCCTCGACATACTGGAGAATACGAAGACTCCTGGCACAGATAATAAGCTCGAGTACGCAGAATCTCTCAGAAGAGAAATTGAGAGATCACTCAATACACTTACGGAAAGACAGTGTGACGTGATCAAACTCTATTTTGGTATTGGGGTAGAGCATCCTATGTCACTGGAAGATATTGGTGAGAAGTTTGGTCTGACCAGAGAAAGAGTCAGACAAATTAAAGATAAAGCCATCAATAAATTGAGATCCGCCTCAAGAAGCAAACTACTCAAGCACTATTTAGGATCGTAGGATCTGTCTATAATAGTCTATCTGCTTGCTGCCCCATCTAATTTATGTTTGATTATTGAGCAGTGCACTATTTAGCCTGATCCTTGATAAAAAGATCATCTTGTTCTTTAGGATATATGGGTCTTATTCGATGCAGACTATTCACCCAAGAGGTCTCATTTACATTTTGTGCCAGAATGCTGTAAGATTAATGCGATCGAATGGATCTATGGCTCTATGTCTTATTAATAGGGGATCGGTCACCACACTACATCTAACTCATACTTAGCAGCCGCAGAGTGTTTTTTTGCACACAGCCTGTTATAAATACCTGTATAAGCCGCCCAGCTTGGTAAGGCAAAGTTAGCTTCGGACATACAAACAGAAACTAGCCAAGCATCTAATTCTGACTATCCCTGCATAAGCAGAAATAAAACCAAGCTACTTCTTCTGACTATCTCAAGCTAAGGACAGATTCATCATTGCAGTCTTCAAGCTTACCAGACTTGGGGTTCTGATCTTAGATGAAACAATATAAGTTTATTGATTGATGGTGTACCACAGAGCTATAGTCCTATCAAGTTTTGATACGAATATTTGCGAGGACCATACAGGATGGGGAAATCGGCTCACTGTTATTAATCGAAAAAATACCTAAAAACCAGAGTTATGTTTTACGGGCTCTTTTCAGTTTACTTTTTTTTTCTGATTCTATGGTGGCGTCTGTCCGATATATTTCAGGAGGTCTATTTATACCTTCTTCTAAGGATATAAAGGTCTCAGTTCTTTCGATGCCTTCAATTTTTTGAATGTTTTCGGATAAGACTTTGCGCAAGTGTTCTGTATCCTGGCATATTAGTTTTGCAAAAATACTGTACCCTCCAGTCGTGTAGTGTGATTCTATGACTTCTGGTATATTTTCTAAAGCTAATGCGGCGTCTTTATAGTATTGACTTCTCTCTAAGTATATACCGATAAATGCGATTATGTCATAACCTAAAACGGCATAGTCTATACTCAGCTTAGAGCCAGTGATTATACCATATTCCATCATCTTTCTAATCCTGACATGTACCGTCCCACCTGATACGAATAACAACTTGCCGATTTCAGCATAAGAAGTTTTCGCATCTTTCGATAAAATAGACAATATTTGTAAATCTATTTTATCTAAATCAAACCTTTTTTTCATATAATTCTAATATTAGGCTAAGCACCATTGTACTCTTGCAAGTTTTCGCTGCTTGAGGGACAAATTAATCTAAAATAAATGAATGAGTAAGACTTTTAACATAAAATATGACTTTCTGCAGCCTTTTATCTATTCGATTTTAATTGCCCTCGGCATATACGTTGGTTTCAATATTTCTAAAGAGAATAGTTTTTATTTAGATAAAGTTGAAGAGAATGAAATAGGTGCTGGAACTGGTAGAATCGAGGAAGTTTTAAGATTCATTGAGTCTAAATATGTCGATGATATTGATTCAGAAATCCTGGTCCAAAAGGCTCTTGATGAGATACTGGATCAGTTAGATCCGCATTCGACTTATCTCTCAGAAAAGCAGCTAAAAGGGGTAAATCAGCAGATGACAGGTAACTATCAAGGCATAGGTGTAGAGACTATTTCAGATAACGATACGCTGATTATTATCAATGTTATTAATGGAAGTCCAGCAGAAAAATCATCGCTTAAGGTTTTTGATCGGGTGCTGCAAATTAATGGTGCCGATATGACTGGCGCCGATCTCACTGCACACAGCTTGAATCAAGCGCTGCAGGGAAAGACAGGCGATCGTATTAATATGCTGGTAGAAAGGCCTGGTGAAACCACTCCGATAAATGTAGAAATGGAGATCGATGAGGTAGGTATACCTAGTTCATGCACGGCTGTGCTATTTGAGGATTCTATCGCCTATGTCAAGATCAAACACTTCAACGCAAAAGTGTACAAGGAATTTAACTTTGCACTGGAAGACATTGGGCCAGAGAAAATAAAGCACCTCATCCTGGACCTCAGGGACAATCCAGGAGGCTATCTGCCAGAGACAGCTAAGATTCTCTCCCTTCTATTTACAGAGAGAGAGCAGCTACTGGTGTATACAGAGGATCGGTCTAAAAGAAAGTCTGAATATAAATCTACCGGGACGAAATTCTATGATATTAATCAGGTGGCTGTACTGGTCAATGAGTCTTCGGCATCTGGAAGTGAAATCATGGCGGGGGCTATCCAAGACTGGGATAGGGGAGTGATCATCGGGCAGACTACCTTCGGCAAGGGACTGGTCCAAGAGCAGTACAATCTTAAAAATGGTGGAGCACTCAGGCTCACCGTGGCAAGGTATTTTACCCCTACCGGCAGGAGCATACAGAAGCCTTATGATAAGTCCATCGTCATAGGCGACACAGGCGATTCGACCATCTACGAGTCTTTTGTAAACCGTAGAATTTTGCCTAATCACACCGGCATCGTACCAGATGTATTCATAGAGCAAAACGCAGACTGTCCAGCTATATCTAAAATAGAATCTATAGAAATTGCCTACGATATTTTAGAAAAAAATAACTGGCTGCATGGCATTAACAGCAGCGAACTTTTAGACAAGATCACCTCACTGACGATAGAAGATGAGCTGGCGGATATGGACTACTTAGTTTATAATCTTAATATGATCAGCCCCAGTAATCCGTGCATGTCGGCCATTGGAGAGCAGATCAAATTTCAGACATTTAAAGTCTTAAGCACTGAGAATGAAGCGATAAAAATGAGTGCTGCATTTGATGATCACATCAAAGAGGCTATCAGAATGATCAAGGATAAAAAGTTATTGGCTAAAGCGACAAGCCAGTCATCTCCGCAAAACAATTAGATTACCTTTTTGATCAAATCGTGCGATCACTGATGGATCAGCCAGCTCTTGATCATGGCGTCTATACTGGACGACATAGTCTGATTGGTCTGCTATGCTTTGATCTATCTGACAGAAGAATTGAGGTGTGGGTTGGCTAGCTATGTTAGCTGAGGTGGAGGTGATCGGGTGCCCCAGTAGATTGATCAAAGACTTGCAGAATTCGTCTTGCACCACTCTGATACCAATCGTGTGGTTACCACACAGCAGGTGCTTAGGCAGTCGCTCATTAGCGGGATAGATGATGGTCAGCGGCTGCTTATGATAGACGAGTAGGGTCTCGATCCGCGGATGTATATCAGCAATGTATTTTTTGAGCATGTCGATGCTGTCTACCAGGATGAGCAGAGGTTTTGATCGATCTCTATTCTTGATCTGATAGATTTTTTCAGTAGCGACGGTGCTAAATATGCTACAGCCGATACCCCACACCGTATCAGTCGGGTAAAGAATCACACCATCACTTCGTAGTACTTTTACAATATCTTTAATTGGGTCTATAAAGCTCATGCAGGACAGTTATTACATGCAACATAGCAGAACTTACGAACGTTAATAGTTTACTAAAGATTATGTATCCTTTGAATCATTTTTATAGAAGTAGTTGTCGAAAATTTATTGCCTACAGCACGCTGTTTTTGCTCACCATTTTTTCAAGTCTACAACTTTCCGCCAGACACATTGTCGGAGGAGATATGGTGTACACCTGTGTCGGTAGCACAGATGATGAGTTTACCATAGATGTGGAAATGAATATTTATCGTGATGCCTTTCAGGATGGCCGTGATAATCTCTCAGGATATGATGATCGACTTATCATGGGCATCTTCAGGGGATCACCGGGTAGCTGGCGTCTCGTAGATACCATGATTATCTTATTCAATCCAGCTCTGGTGTCTACCGTGCCTGTGCCCGTCAATCCCTGCTTTAGAGACCCAGGAAATGTCATTAATGACAAGGCTATATACCGCACCAGACTGACCTTAGATAAAATATCTGATAACTACTACATCACTTATCAAAGGTGCTGTCGTAATAATTCCATCTCTAACATTCCAAACTCTGGGCGGACTGGTGCTGTCATCTCTGTGGAGATCACACCAGCGTCTCAGGCAGCTTGTAATAACAGCCCTCAATGGAATGATGAGCCAGATATCTTGATCTGCAATGGCTTTCCTGTAGAATTAGATTTTTCAGTGACAGATACGGATACCAGTATAATCACCTCGAAGCGTGACAGCATCTCATATAAATTTTGTGATCCGCTATCCGTAGGAGGCACAGCTGGCTCCCCCGATAATCCCTGCCCACCGAATAATCCCACCTGTGGTCAAGACTGTGATGGAGTGGTGCCATCACCGATGAGGTGTACGCCAGATGACTACCGTACGGTACGATTTCTCACATCGAGAGATGCACCGATACCGGGTCTGGTCATCGATGAGCAGACTGGCATCATTACGGGTACGCCGAATCGTAATGGGCTCTTTGTGTTAGCAGTGTGTGCAGAGGAATGGAGAGATGGAGTACTGATCGGTGAGATCAGGAGAGACTTCCAGTTCACTGTGACGGTGTGTCCTCCTGTAAGATCGCTGCCTGGGCCAGAGGGTAAGCCCAGAGCTCAGGTAGAAGCTGATTGCGCGAGTAATTCAGTTTCCATAACAAATAGCTGTGGCGAAGTAGAAATACAGATCAAAAATTACACACAGGCAAATAGAAGCGTTGTAACCTATCTATGGTCTATAGTCCGCTCAAGAGGTGATACTACGCGCATTGATGATGAGTGGGAGCCTGAGATAACCTTTCCGGGAATAGGTATGTATTGGGTACAGCTAATCATTAATCCAGAAACTATATGTGCTGATACCTGTGAGACGATCATAGATGTCACGCCAGAATTTGAAGCACAGTTCGATGTCGTCGGTGGGGATGTGTGCGATATAGCGCCATTCAGATTTGATGCCTCGGGTTCTAAGTTGCCCAATGATGCCTTTGATTTTACTTGGAATTGGGGTGATGGCAACTCCACTTCGGGCACCTTTAATCAGGATCGGAGTATAGCAAGACCCAGCTATCAATATACAGAGGCAGGTAGGAGAGAGGTGGAGCTGGTGATTAGTAATCAAGAGTGTCGAGATTCTACTACAGTAGAAGTAGAATACTTTCCACTCCCCAACAACATAATCATAGAGCCCACTCAGTTTGTAGGTTGTCAACCAGCCACCATTACCTTTGATAATCTATCCATGCCTTTAGATGAGGACTATATGGTAGACTGGGATTTTGGTGATGGAGGAGAATCCGAAGAATTAAGCCCAACGCATACCTTTGAGGATGATGGCTTGTTCGATGTGAAGATTAAAATAGAATCTCCGAGTGGCTGCGAAGTGGAGCGCCGCTTCAACAACTACATTAATGTCTTAGAAGCACCAGAGGCTAACTTTGATTTTACGCCGACCTTAGTAGAGCGGCTGGATGAGCCTGTCGTCTTCAGCAATCGGTCAGACGGAGCGATCTCATACCAATGGGACTTTGGAGATGGTAATCGATCTATGGAGACTAATCCGCGGCATTTTTACACAGAGGTGGGGCAGTATGAGGTGAGTCTCGTCGCCTTTCAACAAGATGGCAGCTGCACTGATACCCTGATACAGCTGGTGGACGTCTTTCCACCGATAGATCCCATCTATCCGAATGCCTTCACACCTAATGGAGACGGGGACAATGATGAATTTTTTGGCATCAGTGCTATCGATGGCTTTGGAGACTATGAGCTCACCGTCTGGTCTCGCTGGGGAGAGAAGGTCTTCGAGTCTGAGCTGCTGGATGAAGGCTGGAATGGTCGAAAATTCAATTCAGGAGAATTGCTGCCCAGTGGGGTATATGTCTATCTTGCGCGATTTTTCAATGTGCAAGGAGAGAAAGATTTAATCAGAGGGACTGTCCTATTATTAGATAAATGAAGCTAATCAAGTATATTTTAATGTGTGCCATCGTGATGCTATCAGCTCAGCTGCGAGCTGACCATATCATTGGTGGAGATGTGACTTATGAGGTGGTGAGTGTGGATCTGGATGCGATGAAATTCATAATCGATGTTAAAATCACTTTATATCGAGACTTATATCAAGATGGTGATCCTGACATAGTCGGTCTGGACAGAACCATAGAGTTAGGGATATTTGAAAATAATAATGGGTCGTGGGATTATCTCAGCACAGAGTTGATTGATATCGATATTCCGACAAATACCAAATTAGTCATTCCTGATAGTAGATGTCTCAATATTGAGAATCCAGAGACAGTAGAAGCTGATCGATCGAGTTATACGATTACAGGCCTGAGATTAGATATCACTGACAGAGAGTACAGATTTACTTATCAGCGATGCTGCAAGACAGAGTCGATCATTAATATTGTAGATCCCGGGGCGGTGGGTACTTCTTTTGAGTTTACCCTTACGCCAGAGCAGCAAAGGATAGTGAATGCAAGTCCCATATTTGCAGCAGATCCAGCTAACTTCATGTGCTCGGTATATCCACAAGAGCTAAATTTTTCGGCGACGGATCGAGAAATAGATAGTCTGGATTACCGCTTTTGTAAAATTATCTCCGCAGGAGGACAAAATTCTGTCAACTTCGAACAGGATGATTGCGATGGATCTTTCCCAAATCCTGAGTTCTGTGGACCTAACGAATTCAAAGAAGCTGAGTTTATAACACCGCCTTATAGTTTTGATCAGCCCATACCAGGAATTACCCCCTTCATAATAGATCCTATATCGGGAGAGATTAGAGGCGAGGGAGCTATGCCAGGCGTATATACCTTTGCCATATGTGTTTCAGAATTCAGGGATGATCCAGTAACAGGTGACCCTATGAAGATCGGAGAGATAAAAAGAGACTACCTTATTAATGTCGTGGATTGTCCTCCGACTCAAGCCGCCCCTGCGGGTATTTCAGCTAAAAATCCCGGCATCACCGCAGATGAAGCGCGCACAGAATGCGCTGCAGCTATGCTCATAGATCGCCCCTTTGATTCTTGTGGAGAGGTAGACGTACGCCTCAGGAATTTTACCCTTGCGGATGAAGACGATGTCGATTATCGATGGGAGATAGATCTCAATACTGGCGTGCCACTCGTGATTACTGATGAGTGGGAGCCAAGTGTGACCTTCCCGGGACTTGATACTTATACTGTCATGCTTACGATCAATCCAGGGGAAGCCTGCGAGACCTTCTGTACGCAGACGATCATCATCTCGGATAGTTTCTCTGCGGACTTTATAGTGACTGATGAGGCTATCTGTGCTGAGACTCCCGTCGCTATCACGGATAACTCCGTCGCGTCTTCAGGATTTGACTTTAGCTGGGACTTTGGCGATGGTAACACGAGTAGCGAGAGAGATCCAGCGCCAGTGGTCTATGCTGCTGCTGGAGAATATGAGATCAAACTGGCGGTGACCAGAGATGTATGCATTGATACAGCCAGTAGCACGGTCCAGTATTTTCCTCTACCTGATGACATCATGGTCGTGCCAGATGGTACGGGTGGCTGTGATTCGGCACGGATTGTCTTTGCGAATCAGACACTCTTAGATCCACATCCATTTGACTTGACGTGGGACTTTGGTGATGGTGCAGAGTCATCTGAGACATCGCCGACTCATCTCTATACCGATCCAGGGACCTATATGGTCGATCTGGTGGTGAGTGCCTCTGATGACTGTATAGCGGCCTATTCAGTGCCAGGAGAGATCATCGTGCTGGACGGACCAGAGGCCAGATTTTCAGTTGATCCTAATCCCGTGACTAATCCGCGTGATCGGGTCACCTTTACGAATCTATCTGATGTAGATCGGAATACGACTTTCATTTGGGATTTTGGTGATGGCAGTATGACTACGATGGAGCCTAATCCAAGCCACGTGTATAATGACGTATCGGTATTCAATGCCAGCCTCATCGCTACCTCTGCACTCAATAACTGCAGTGATACAGCTACTGTGGCTATCCCCGTCACTGCCGCAGGTGATCCCATCTTCCCCAATGCCTTTAAGCCCTTTGATGGAAACAACAATATCTTCAAACCCTACAGCGAGTTTAACAGCTTTATCTCCTATGAGATGAGCATCTGGGATCGATGGGGGCAGAGAGTCTTCGAGAGTCGTGAGCTGGAGGATGGCTGGGATGGTACCAAGAATAATTCTGGTGGGACACTCCCAAGTGGGGTATATATCTGGAAGGTCAGCTACACTGTCAATGTAGGATTAGAGGTCGAGGAGCGAGAGCAGGCGGGGACAGTCTTGATGATTCGATAACATTTTCACATTTACTTGTTTTATTATCTTTTATAATATTATCTTTGCAGCCATTTTAGAATTTAATACACTATATCATGGATGCAATCAAATTTGTACAAGAGCAATTAAGTCATAAGACGGACTTGCCTACATTCAGAGCTGGAGATAATATTTCTGTCAGCTACAAGATTGTAGAGGGTGCTAAAGAAAGAGTACAGATCTTCAGAGGCGATGTCATCCAGGTAAAAGGTACAGGATCAACGAAGACCTTCACTGTCAGAAAGATTTCTGGTAATGTGGGTGTAGAGAGAATCTTCCCGCTATCTTCCCCAGCGATCACTGAGATTGCCGTTAATAAGAGAGGGAAAGTGAGAAGAGCTAAGCTGTATTACCTAAGAGAATTAGTCGGTAAGAAAGCGAAGATCAAAGAAAGAACTTTCAAATAATTCACGACTGGGTACGGCTACCACAAATCAATCTCAATGCATCCATTGTATTGATATTCTGCACCTGTGGGTAAACTAATTTAGGATTAGATACGTTCTTGATTCTGTGAAATATACACGACACCATTCCTATTTTCTGTTATGTAGTATCGGTCTTGTATCTCTGCTGTTTAGCTGTAAAGAGGAGCAGGTCATCATGCCAAGTGATGTCCATGGTCACTGGGAAGTCATTGCAGCCAAGCGCAATGGGAAGCTCACTGCCACACTGAAAGACGCCTATTTCACCTTTCACGATGCTAATGTCCTATCCACCAATATATTTGGCCAGCCGCAGGAATTTGACTTCACCCTTGACGCAGATAAAATCATCCAGAGTGGTGGCCAATCGACTGAATACAAGATCATGTCGCTGCATAACGATACGCTTCATTTGAACTCCCGCATGCTGAATTATAATTTTGACTTTCTGGCGGTTAAGTCAGATTCAATTTTGTGATTTAAGGATGATCTCTCCACTTAGCCTCGCTATATAATTATCACTCTGAGGTATTTATCGATTAATTTAGGGCAGATACTGCATTATTGAGAAAAAGAAGCTATTTTTGCGCCGCTTAAGCCTTATGATCAATGATTTGATGTAGTAGGGTATGGTTAAACCAAATAAATATTTAGCAGTATGTCAGTAAAAATCAGACTTGCCAGAAGAGGGCGAAGAAAAGCTCCATTTTACCACATCGTAGTGGCCGATGCCAGATCTCCAAGAGATGGCAAATTCATTGAGAACATCGGAAAATACAATCCACTCACATCTCCAGCTACAGTCGAGCTCGATAGAGATAAGGCTTTCGAATGGCTCATGAAAGGCGCGCAGCCTACAGAGACAGCGAGAGCGATCTTACGATTCAAAGGTGTACTCTATAGAAAGCACCTCGCAAGAGGCGTCGCTAAGGGAGCCTTAGAGCAAGACAAAGCAGACCAGATGTACCAAGATTGGATCGAAGCTAAAGAGGCTAAAATAGCTCAGAGAGTAACGGAAAACAAAGCGAAGCATGCAGAGTTTTTAGCAGCTGTATCAGGCAGCCCCAAGGCAGTAGCTAAAGTAGAAGCGACCAGTGCTGACGAAGCCGCTCAAGAGTTCCAAAATGTAGATGTATCCGAAGATGCGGCACCTGCAGCAGAGGAAGCTCCAGCAGCAGAAACGACACCAGCAGCTGAAGAGGCACCTGCCACCGAAGCAGCTCCAGCAGTAGTTGAAGAAGCTCCAGCAGCAGAAGCGACACCAGTAGCTGAAGAGGCACCTGCTCCAGCAGTAGCTGAAGAAGCTCCAGCAGCAGAAGCGACTCCAGCAGCTGAAACAGCAGCTCCAGCAACGGAAGAAGCTCCAGCAGCAGTGGCGGAAGCTCCGGCAGCAGAAGCAGCTCCAGTCGAGGAAGCTCCTAAAGTAGAGGAAGCGCCAGCAGCAGCAGCTCCTGTAGAAGAAGCTAAAGCAGCAGTGGTACCACCAGTAGCTCCAGCAGCAGAAGAGGAGGAATAATTGCTGAGGGTTAAACAAGCTTTAGATACTTAGAATCGGCTTTTCGTCGTTCGACTTTTTTAAATACTCTTTAATCTAACATCATGGAAGAATTGCAGAAGGCATATATCGATCGTATAGATCTGATTAAGAATAAGATTCAGGAATCTGAGATTCTTACCAGGTATTTAGACGAAGAAGACAACGAGATATATAAAGAGCTGCAATTAGAATTCGAGCCTCAAATAGATAAGGTGCATGTGGATGTAGCGCAGGCTCATCCGCTGCAGTTAGAACAGTTCGAGCACCAGTTATTAGATCCAGGCTTTGAAGGCTTATACTTACCAAGGATATTAGGTTATGCAGTCGTCAGAGGTCAGATCAATGAAAACTTTAAATACATCCGCCCTCAGAATCATTTTAAGCAAATCCTGGAGGCCATTTGTGCATCCGCAAACTTCGATAGTATTCGAACGAGAATAGGGCAGACAGTACAAGTGGGATTTGCCTTGAGTAGTGACATCTGGATCACTAACTTACTGGCAGCTATCAGTAATAAGAAAATAGTGGCATTCTTAGAGTCACTTCGATCTGATAAATTCAGAGACATCAGAGATCGCAGGACTGCCTATGTCAGATACCTAAAGCAATTTCAAAATTACAATTACCTGTCTGCTGACTTCCCTCAGACAGTCGGTGAGCTGAAGGTCTTTAACCAAGGACTCAAGAGTTTCTTTGTCTATCGATCCAAAGAAAGCGAGCAAAACGAAAGCTTGTATCCTTTCATTAAGGACTTTCTCACAAATGATGCTTTTGTCGGTGAGAAGGAATTTTTCGAATTGGTCATGGTCATTCTCATGTATATGAATGCTGACCAATCAGTTAATGCCAATGCTAAAAACAGATTTGAAGCTTTCAGAAGTGGTGAAGAGGGGCAGGATACATTTTTCTACTTCCTCAATCAGTTTCAGACTGATCCAGCTATGCAGTACACTGGCAAGGAGGAGTCATCCATCAGCAGCGTCATTGACCTCAATAAAAATGATGAAATATCCCGCTACTTCAATCTGACGAAAGAAATCCACTCTAAGGGCTATGTCAATGATGAAGTGATCGAACAAGTAAAAGCTTACTACGATCAGCATGAGGGGCTATCCATGCAGAATAAGTGCATCAGAAACATCATCAAAAACTACATCACTACATTTATCTCTAATCTGCAGGAGTCAGAGTATGAGGCGTTCTTTGATATCTACAAGACGATCATTAGCTACATGAATGTCTTCTCCAATGAGCAGTTTAATCAAGATGTGAAGACTGTCAGTCTGGCCTACGTGAAAAAGCTGATCAAACACTATCCTGATAAAAGAGGTAAAGACTACCAAGATGTCAAAAAATTCGTCTCTACGACATTCCATGATTTAGGCTTTTTATCAGAAAAAGAAATCGTAGAATTCTTCAAGACCAGACGCAAGAAAAAGACAGCATAGTCTTATTTCTCTTCTCTAAGGCTTAATTTTGGTTGATGCTTTCCCTTGCGAAAGCCATTGCTAATTGCCATCACTGCTATGAGTAAGAAGAAATCAAGCCAGAAAAACAAGAAAGGTAAAACGAATAACTCAGTTGCGACTAGCACTGGTATATCTGGTACACCAGACTGGATTTACATACTTGGCGTTCTACTGATCACCGTGATCAGCTTTCTTCCCGTGAAGGATGCAGGCTTTGTGAATTGGGATGACCAAGAGTATGTCACGGAGAATCCATACATCCAGGATGTGAATGCTTCGAATATCACTACTATCTTTTTATCAGGCATCCATCCAGATTATCCTGATGGTATTGCATCGAATTATCATCCGTTTACATTTCTCACCTTGATGGCTAATTTTGCGATGACTGGTATGGATGCCTCCAGCTATCACTGGACGAATCTCTTTTTCCACTTACTAAATACAATTCTTCTCTGGCAATTTTTACGTTTGTTATTCGGTAAAAAGCATGTTCTGCTCATATCCATTGGTGCATTGATCTTTGCCATTCATCCGATGCATGTAGAGTCAGTGGCTTGGATCTCAGAGCGTAAGGATGTGTTATTCGCCATGTTTTATCTGCTGGGGCTCAATCATTATGTCAGGCATAAGCAGGGTGCAGCTGGATCCATGATACCTGTATATCTCTATTTTATAGGGTCGCTTCTCTCTAAGCCTTCGGCGGTGGTTTTTCCCTTGATCTTAGTTTTACTTGATTATTTTTTAGATGATTCTTTTGACCTGATGAAGCAAGTGAAGAAAGCGCCCTTCTTTATTTTATCGGTGATTTTTGGTCTGATTACGATCTCGATTCAGACGGAAGCGGTAGGTGATTTGTCTAAGTATTCGTTTATCCAGAAGATCATGTTTGGCTCATACGGCTCCGTGTATTATGTGCTTAATTATCTTGTGCCGTCGAAGCTGGCCACTTTTCACCCCTATCCAGGAGCAGAGACAATCCCGTGGTTTATCAGTATGGCACCCCTCGCTCTTTTAGTTCTTATTGCAGCTGTCTTCATAGCCCGAAAAAATAAATGGGTCATTTTGGGCATCGGCTTTTACTTTGCGAATATCTTATTGACCCTGCAGTTCATTCAGGTGGGCCCATCACTGGTGTCTGATCGATATACCTATGTATCATATATTGGCTTGATTGTTATTACACTTCACCTCTTGCATCGATATATATTTGCTGAAGACGCTAGGCTGGCGTCTCTTAAGATACCTCTGCTCTGTGGACTCGGACTCTGGTTGGCGTACTTCTCAGTAAAATCTTACCAGCAGACTCAGACATGGGAAAATGGTCAGGTGCTTTGGTCCACGGTGCTGAAGAAGTTTCCTGGTTCTACCTTTGCACTACGAGGCAGAGGTAGCTATCACATGCGAGAGCAGCAGTTTGAGCAAGCATTGATTGACTTTCAGGCAGCTGATCAATTACAAGATGATCACTACGATACAAAACTAAAGCTGGGTCTAGTACATCGCAATCTCAAATCATACGATAAAGCACTAAGCTATCTAAATGAGGCCTTAGAAATCGATCCAGATGACTCAGATGCCTATAACAATCGAGGAAATGTATACTTTAATCTAAAACAATTTGATAAGGCACTGGAAGATTATAGAATGAGTCTTGAAAAGGATCCAGAGTACATCGAGGGTCACGCTAATATGGGCGCTTATCATTTTACCATGAAAGACTACACTAAGTCAGCAGAGAGCTATACACAGGCCATCAAGTATGGTCCAGGCAAAGCCAGCAGCTATCTGAATCGATCAGTGACCTACCTCTATTCTAAAGATTATGCCGAAAGCCTCGCCGATGTGGATCGCTATCTGCGGATGAAGCCAGAAGATCCTAATGCCCACTACTATGGTGCATTGGCGCTGGAAAATTTAAAGCGCTATCCAGAGGCGAAGACATACGTCGAGCGAGCACTGCGTTATCGGCCTACTGATAAAAATTACAACGACACTCAGCAGAGGATATTAAATTCCATGAGTCAGAAATAAACATACTGATGATTAGAGATTTTACGACTGGATTCACGGCTTATTTTGCTGCCATTGGTGACATCAGCAGATATGGACTCTGGAAGTATGTCATTATTAGTGGCATCGTCAGTCTATCAGTGGGCGTCTTAATCGTGAGAGGGTGTATGTCCTTGGCCACGCGTTTAGCAGACTGGTTAGTCGGGTTTTATCGCTGGGATTTTGGCCGATCGTTTATTGATTCGGCTTCGGATTATCTGGTGGGTGCGCTGTTGATCATTCTCGCTTTCCTCTTGTTCAAATATGTGGTCATGGTGATCGTGTCACCCTTTATGAGTCTCATCTCAGAGGCGATCGAATCTCAAGAAGTAGAAGAGTACAGCTCCCGACGATTTACACTTACTGGAGCCATCTCAGACTTGATGAGAGGACTCAGGATTGCCGTACGCAATCTATCAAGAGAATTGTTTTTCACGCTATTGATCCTCATCGTCGGTTTATTTCCTCTCACGTCAGTGGTAGCTCCATTTCTGCTCTTTGCCGTACAGGCCTACTACGCTGGCTTTGGAAATCTGGACTATCTGCTGGAGCGACACTACAGGGTCTCCGCTGCGACGAGCTTTGTCAAGCGCAATCGATGGTTGGCCATCGGGAATGGTACAGCATTCTTATTGCTGCTGATGATTCCTCTTATTGGCATGTTCATAGCGCCTACCTTAGGGACGATCGCGGCTACGAAGACGGGGATGAGGAGGATTTGATTTTTTTCGTGCTGATTCGATGATGTGCTGATTATTTGATGTGCTAATGCGATGAAATGCTGATTCGATGATGATTTTCTGATTTTTTTTAGTGTGCTGAATCCGTGATCTATTGATGTATGTTTTTTGCTGTTTCGCTGATATGATAATTAGCTTATACGATGTTGTGGTAGTTCTTTCTCAGTTGTAGGTGGGCTTACTATTTGTGTGGTTTGCTTCAATTTTGAAAATTTGGTGAGTTGCCAACCTTGGAGTCGTATTATTCATCTATTAAATTAAAGAGTATTATGAAGCATTTAATTCTTTGGCTATTGTCTGCGGCTGTATGCTTTTATGCTTGTAGTTCGGATTCCGTATTGACTCAGGAAGAAGAAGCTCAGGCGCTCAGTGAATTATGGGCTGAGCTCCAAGTGATTGCCACGAGCGAAGCCTGTACTGGCGATGATAATGTCGCATTCACTGCCATTGGATCTAAAGCTTGTGGCGGTCCTGCTGGCTATCTAGCCTATTCTTTGAGCATCAATGTGGAAGAGTTTTTAGCCCGAGTAGAGGCTTACACCAATATGGAACGAGCATT
>CALFUK010000105.1 GCA_937929945.1 uncultured Saprospiraceae bacterium | reverse complement strand
ATAGGTGGTCAGATAGGTGGTCAGATAGGTGGTCAGATAGGTGGTCACATAGGTGGTCAAATAGGTGGTCAAATAGGTGGTCAGATAGGTGGTCAGATAGGTGGTCAGATAGGTGGTCAAATACTGAGACTCCTATATTTTATTATAAATAATTATATATATAAATTATTTAATATCAGTAATCTATATATTCAAATTTTTTTAAATAGAGGAGTTGCGAATTTTCGCTATTGACTCATTCTGATTCCATTAAAGAAGATGTCGATGACTGCATCAGCATGCTCATCGATCAATGCCTCGTCTTGGGTATTGACACCGTGCATTTTTTCGAACATGTATGAGTTCGCAAAAATATAACTTACCATACCGAGGATGATGGAGAGTTGGTATTGCTTGTCAAATTTTTTGATGACACCTTGCTTTCTGAGTCTTCCGAAGACATCTTTCGTCAGATTGACCAGTGGGTACATCATATTTTCGATAAAGTAATCGGCTCTTTCTCCTGGCTGATTCATTTCTCTGTAAGCCATGCGGCCGAAACCATTGTCCTTAGCCCAGAAGTGCACCATCTGTCTGATTACCACCCGCAGTAAGCTGATGTCATCTAAATCTTTGTGGAATTTTTGATTGCTGTGAAATTCATTAATGAACTGATTTGTCAAATAATCGATAGTCCTCTTCCATAACTCCATCTTACTGCCGAAGTGATAGTTGATGCTAGAGCGGGTGATACCGGCTTCGAGGGCGATCTCTGTCAGTGTAGTCGCTTCAAAACCCCTGTCTCCAAAGACCCTAAGGGCAGTCTGATAGAGCTGTTCCATTTTAAGATCCGTGGACCCAATTGGCCTGCCTACCTTTTTAGTGATATCTGTTCCCATCTGTTATACAATAACTAAGGCTTCAAATGTATTTATATAATAGCTTTGTTCCAAAATATTTTGACATTAGTGTCAATTAATTCATATTTGTAGCTCGGCCACAGCGATAGCGCTGTCCAGTTCTTACTTTTATTGAATCACATTATCAAAAAAATAAACTTAAAATGGCAGAAGCTTATATCTATGATGCTATCAGAACAGCACGGGGGAGAGGAAATAAGAAGGGAGCGCTCATCGGGATTACTCCGACGCAGCTTGCGACACAGTGTCTGACTGAACTTAGAGAAAAACATGACCTAAAGACAGAAATGGTGGAAGATGTCATCCTCGGCTGCGTATCACAGGTGATGGACCAAGGCGCGAATATTGCGAAGACGGCAGCTCAGCAGTCTGGCTATGGAGATCATCTCTGTGGAGTGACGCTGAATCGATTTTGCGGTTCAGGCTTAGAAGCGATTAATCAGGCTTCTGCCTATGTCAAATCAGGATTCTCTCAGCTACTGATCGCAGGTGGAGTAGAGAGTATGAGTCGAGTGAAGATGGGCTCAGATGGTGGAGCGATGATGATGGACCCAGCAGTGGCCATGCCCGGGCATACAATTCCACAAGGGATATCCGCAGATTTAATTGCGACTAAATATGGCTATTCTCGACAAGATGTAGATGAATTCGCCTACCATTCTCAGATGAAGGCGGTAGCTGCAGAAAAGGCAGAGCTATTCAAATCAAGAATACCAGTGAAAGACGTGAATGGTATCACAGTCTTGGCACACGATGAAAATGTAAGAGCCAGCACCACTGTAGAGGCTCTATCAGGACTGCAGCCTTCATTCGCCATGATGGGCGAGATGGGAGGATTTGATGCGGTGGCCATCGATAGATACCCAGAATTAGCTGAAATCAATCATGTGCATCACGCAGGTAACTCTTCTGCTATAGTCGATGGAGCTGCTATTGCCTTAGTGGGGAATGGAGAAGCAGGTAAGGCTTTAGGACTAAAGCCAAGAGCCAAGGTCTTAGCCATGGCAGTATACGGGACTGATCCCACGATCATGCTGACTGGCCCGACGCCAGCCAGTGAGAAAGCGCTGAAGCAGGCGGGTATGCAAGCCTCTGATATTGACCTGTATGAGATCAATGAAGCATTCGCTGTGGTACCGATGCTGATGAGAGATAACCTTAACATTCCAATGGATAAGATCAATGTGAATGGTGGAGCTATAGCCTTGGGTCATCCACTGGGAGCGACAGGATGTATTCTCATGGGTACGCTCATTGACGAGTTAGAGAGACAAGATAAGAAGACAGGCCTTGTGACACTGTGCATAGGCGGTGGCATGGGTATCGCGACTATTATCGAAAGAGTATAAGCTCATTATCATTTAAACATTTAAATAAAGACAATCATGGCAATTGATAAAAATATATTGACTTATGAAATGGATGGTGATGTAGCAGTCATCACCATGGATAATAAGTCAGAATCCACAAATTTATTCAGTTTCGACTTCATCAGTTCCTTCATTGAAGCGGCGAATGAGCTGATCAATAACGACTCGGTGAAGGGCATCATCATTCAGTCAGCTAAGTCCATGTTCATGGCAGGAGCTGACCTGAAGCAACTGGAAAAGCCCATCACGGATAAAGAAGAATTTCTGAATAATGCTTTACAAATGCATAAGTCATTCAGAGAAATAGAGAAATCAGGAAAGCCATTCGTAGCTTGTCTCAATGGACACACTTTAGGCGGTGGTCTGGAGCTCGCCTTACTCTGTCATCACAGAATCAGTGTGAATAATCCCAAGATAAAAATAGGATGTCCTGAAGTAAAAGTAGGCCTGCTGCCTGGTGGTGGTGGGACCATCAAGATACCATATCTAATGGGGCTGCAGAATGGACTCATGGCATTACTACAAGGGACTGAGCACTCACCAGAGAAGGCACTGAAATCTAAGCTGATCAACGAAGTGGTAGAGAAGCCAGAAGATCTCATCCCAGCTGCTAAAAAATGGATTGCTGAAAATCAGTCACCAGTGCAACCTTGGGATAATAAGAAATACAGAATACCTGGCGGTGGCGTCATGTCACCCACAGGTGCGCAAGTGATCATGGGGGGAATCGGAAATCTCAGAAAGCTGACCCACGGCAACTATCCAGCAGCGACTAATATCATGAGTGTGGTGTACAAAGGTCTCCAAGTACCTATCGACAGAGCGCTGGAGATAGAGGCTCGCTACTTCACGGATACCATTACCTCTAAGGAAGCGCGTAATATGATCAGGACAGGCTTCTTAGGCATCACGGCTGCTAAAAAAGGTGTCGCCAGACCGAAAGACGAGCCAAAGTATGAAATCAAAAAACTGGGCATCCTCGGTGCAGGCATGATGGGAGCGGGTATCGCCTACGTATCAGCGTATGCGGGTATGGATGTGGTGCTGAAAGACGTCACAAAAGAAGGAGCTGATAAAGGCAAGGCTTACTCAGAGGCATTAGTGAAGAAGAGAGTGGGTAGAGGCAGAATGACGCAAGAAGCTGCGGATGCGCTCTTATCCAGAATCCATACCACAGCTGATCCTGCTGATATGGAAGGCTGCGATATGGTGATCGAGGCGGTCTTCGAAAATCCAGACTTGAAAGCGACAGTGACTAAGCAAACAGAGGCTGTCCTCGCTGCGGATAAGATATATGCGTCTAACACCTCCACGATCCCGATCACGCTCTTAGCTAAGGCTTCTGAGCGACCAGAGAATTTCATTGGAATACACTTCTTTTCTCCAGTAGATAAAATGCCACTGGTAGAAATCATCGTCGGAGAGAAGACAGAAGATAAGGCGATTGCTGCTGCCGTGGACTATGTCATGGCGATCAGAAAGATACCCATCGTCGTGAATGACTCCAGAGGATTTTACACCTCTAGATGTTTTGGAACTTATACATCTGAGGGATTATTCTTATTGGATGAAGGCGTACCACCAGTGATGATCGAGAATATTGCAAAGACTAAAGGTATGCCTGTAGGTCCATTAGCTGTATCTGATGAGGTATCATTGACATTAGGTCTGCATGTCATGGAGAGCAATCCTGATCTGGAGAAAGATGCATCTATGATGCGTAACTTTAAGATCACTAAGATGCTGGTCGAAGAGCATGGGCGTAAGGGTAAGAAAGAAGGAGCAGGATTCTACGATTATCCAGAAAATGGTAAAAAGAGAATCTGGCCAAAATTAGAAGAGATTTTTAAGAGTGATGTAGAGACGATGGATAAGGAGACTGTCGCTAAGCGCTTACTGCACAGGCAGTCATTGGAGGCGTTCAGATGTCTTGATGAAGGTGTCTTGCACTCTGTTGTTGATGGCGACATTGGCTCAGTGACGGGTTGGGGATTCCCGATCTATGCAGGTGGAGCATTATCGTATATCGATTTTGTAGGCATGGATCAGTTCGTTGCAGACTGTGATGCGTTTAAGGAGAAGTATGGACCGAGATGGACAGTGCCTCAGTCACTGCGAGATCTGGCTGCAGCTGGTAAGTCGATCCATGATTATGAAGTCAAAGGTAAAATGGCAGCAGCTTCCGCATAGCTATGTACTAATTTTTCTGACAATAATAGAAGGCCAGGCATTGTGAAATGTCTGGCCTTTTTGTGTTGACTTGAGTATGTGATCTAATTGATCTTTGATTAAGTTTTTAAGGTGTGATAGATGGATTTATTAGTAAAGTCCGACAAAAGGAAAAGCAGAAGAAATTATTCTTCTGCTCTCCAATTTTCGAAACTATAGAAACTCTAAAGAGGTTTGTGATTTAAGGTACATTGCTCACTTTATTTCGATTATCCCATGCCCGATCTTGATCAAGCTGGTCAACTATTCCTTCTGCTACAATGTCGTTAATTATATATCCCGTATCACCCAATGCATTATAGATCGAAGAACGATCGGATGCATTGATAACGCCATCATCATTGACATCGCCAGCATAAAGTGACCATAAAGTGATTTGATTACATAAGCTGTTGTATGCTGCGACATTCTGAAATCCAGCTGCCTGACTACCATTTGAAAAATTAATTGTTGAAACAGTATTTAGACTAAAATTAATTGGGGCGTCGCTCATAACATCTAAGTGGTTTCGATGCCTGACTACAACGAAATAATCTCCAGGCGGAACATCATGAAATGACAATGGCAAGAATACACCTTGAGGGCTTTGAGGGTCAAATATTCGACCGTCATTTAATAATAAAGCATCCTTGGAACATATCACCATGTTTGGATTGATTAGGTCCCTCAATTCTACAAATACCCAATCAATGACCTCCACTGAAAGAGTGGCCCAAGGATAGAAATCATCTGTAAAGCAGGTAGTGCTCGCATATCCTAAAGCAGTATAAGGGCTTTGATTTGGAATGGCTACATCTTTAAACATCATGAGCTCACAAAAGGAAGGATCAAAATCTTTTCGGACACCACCCAGAAAGACTTGACCGTCCAGGAAAAAGCAGTTCTGCGGGGTGTTGACGACGACATTTAGATTAGAGCCAAACGCAATGCAATGATTTAAGTCAACTGGTACAAGACGAATGGTGACAATAGAACCAAGAGGATTGTTATTTGTAATATCTACTGTTAATACAGTACGTCCAGGAGCGGCCGTAATCGTTCCTGCAGCTGGATTCATTACGACATTCTGATCTGGACCGAGAGCCCACAATGCATAATCAAAGCTAATAGTAGCATTGTTGTTATTGATTATTTCATATTCGATCTGATCAGTGAAGCCGGGACAGATGTCCAAGCTTGGACGTAATGGGTTGATAATGAGTTCTTGCGGAGTGAGTATTGCTGCTCTATTGTTCCCAGTGAGACAGTACAAGCTGCCGCCCAGTTCTAATTCTGCCCAGCCACCAGTATTTGGTAGCAAGTTCGATTCTACTGTAATGGTGATAGTCTCACAAGTACCAATTGTTAAATTAGGTATTGTACCTGTACAGTTAGTACAATTGATACCCATTGGTACGGTGATGGTATATGGAATGGGAAGTGTAATAGCACTTGTTGTATTACATACTGTGTACGAAATATCTGAAGTTTGACCATTACAGAGATTTAAAATAGCCGGTGTTGTTGTGACTGTTACATTTTCAGCTGGAGTCACTGTGGTCCAAGTATTAGGTCCTCCTGAAGTACAAGTCTGAGCTTCGTCAATGTTAAAGACAATAATCACCTGCTCCCCAGGATTGATAGAAGCAGTGAATTCTAATTGTATCGTTGTACAAGCTCCTGGTGTGAGTATCATGGGAGTAGCACTTTGACCAAATGAATTAAAGAATGCATTCGGAATGATCTGAATAAAATTTGAAGGACTGAGAAGGTTCAAAGATCTATAATCAAAACTCGCAATCTGTGGCCCGTTATTACATATGGTGTAATCAATGGTAGATATTTCTCCAGGGCAAATTCGCATGTTTATTGGATTGGCTTGGATATCAATCTGATGCAATAAGTTAATGTCGACTGATGCATTAGAATTTCCTGATACACAACTATTGTTACTGGTTGTATGTAGTTCTATGGACGCTGCATCGCCTGGTTGAAGATCAGAATTGAAAGTGAAGGAGATCGTCTGGCAGCTACCTGGTGCTATTAAAACACTGCCAATAGGATTATTAATATTGATGCTGCGTAGTGCAGGGATAGTAGCCACAGCTTCATAGTCAATAGCTGTTATTGTAGTAGAAGAAGGAGCGCTGCATAGAGTGAATGCGATAGAGCCATCATTAGTCCCACATAGTTCGATTGGATCAGGATTAGCAGTAATCGTGACTTCGTTAGCCAGACAACTGGATGTAATTGTGATGTCATCAAATTTTGCAAAGCCTCCACCTGTAGGTGAACCTGTTATGTAAAATTGATTTAAGGTTTTACCTGTATTGTTCTGCCAAGTCACCGAATATGAGTCCATTTGTAGATCATGAATGCATACGCCTCTAGGATTTGGCGAACCCAAGTAAGTATCATCTCGATGAATATTTACAACTTCGAAAATCCTAGTTGGATTAGAGCATGTTGTTGTATATATTCCATTTAGACTTGGAGTCTGCGTTATTTGGCCGGATGCATTGCATACCCATCCAAGGTCGTTACGGTTAACTTCACAAGGTGAATCTTCACTCATCCACATATGGACTACCCCAGGTATAGGATTAGTTTCATCAACATTGAATCTATTGAATCCCATTGAGAAATCAATTGTCGCAGTACAACCAGGTAAAAGGGGAGAGCTTAATGGTAACAATATGATCTCATCAATTGCAGTATTCACATTCGCATAGTTATTATTATTAACCATATCATGACATATATCAACAGACCGGCTTGCACCTAAACACTCAGTTCCAAAACTATTGTATGGCGTTTGAGCATAGAATTGTCCTGGTATAAAATCTTCAAAGTCACCCCAACACAATATATTTTCACAAGTCGAAGCACCGGCATCACATAATGCCAATTGAGGTGGATCTACATCCAAAATGATATAGGTAATGTTACCTTGCTGAGACTGAGGACACTCTACTACATAAAGCAAATATGTGGTTCCAAAAAATGTTGGATTTGGCGTAAATTCAATATCACCATTAGGAAGTAAAACAGCAATTCCTGCATCTGGATTAGTCTGTACAGTAATTTGGGTGCTTGGACCAAATGGGAAGATATCATTGTCTAAGTAGCCAGTTGTACCAGTCGCATTAATCGTAAATGGAATTCCTGATTCTAATCCAGTATACTGATCATTCACTCCGATGTGGCATAGATCATGACTTTGATTAACAGTATAACTACCAAAAGGCACGTGATCTTGAGTATTGCAATTGGTTGAAGGATTACACTCTGGGTCGGCTGGACAATTCATGGTGCCGTAAGTTCCACTTATACTGTAGCCAAGGTCCTGAAGTATGGTCACTTCATTGGGGTGGGGGATGCGTTGGACTGTGCCCGGAGAAATGGTTGGGTTAGTCGTGTATGTATCATCTTCTATACAGTTCAGATGGCTTAAATTACTATCCCACCACATACCACTTTCTTTTCCTGTAAATATGGATTGATTAGCTGTAGTGCTGCCATTGAAAAATATATTGTTAGGAACAGGACAATCAAAGAGTAATGGGGCAGACATATTAGGGCCCAAAACAAATGGAGAGTTGTAGGAGATTATGGGTAAGCCAGACGAGAAAACATGCTGATCAAATCGGGAATAAACATGCTGAAATCGACTCAAGGTTAAATCTGTCAGGTGACTGAGACGGTTAGGATGCCCACCATCTAATAGTGAATAGACTCCCAATAAGTGCATTGCTTCATGAAGTACGATAGAGTAAAAATCTCTTTCACCAGCATTCACACAGAGATTCCTCACCGAGTCATTATATACATATGGTCTGGCAGAATCAAAGTTGACAGAAAGTCTTCCATGAGGCCATGCAGTGGCACCAATAACATCTAAATGCTCCCATGCATTTCTTCCTGTCATGATGGTTCGCCAGACTCCGCTGTCATCTATGCCGTCATTGAATCCTAAGGCGTGCCATACTTCTGCCACTGCAAGAGAGCCACCGCTATCATCAATAAAAGAAGGCATGATTTCTATTCTAACGGTTCCTGGTGGGAGGTTAGGATTGACGACTAATGCAGAAATATCTTTAAAGACATCACAGGCCACTGTTCTTCTTTGTTCTGCCAGAACCAAATCAGAATCATCAAATCCTACATTATTGTCAAAGAATTCCAATAAAAAGTGACCGCATACCTCACAATGATTCATGACTCGTTGGTTCTCATTATTGGGGCGAGGTGGGCTGTATGGATCTCCAGAATTAGAAACTAATACTAATGGTGGGTACGGAGCAGGATCGGGTTCGCAACCGTCAAGTGCAATGGTCAATTGTGCTCCACTTTCTACCGCAAATCCAGGCTCAAGTGAAATGGAATTAGGCGCTACTAATTCTACGTTTTCAGACTCAATGATGATGCCATTTGATCTAATGTACGCAGCAGAACGATAGCTTCCAGTTGGAATAGTGTCACCTATCATATCTAAAAATGGAAAACAATGGGAATCAGTTGTATCTGTTTGACCAGTTAGCAGAATTAATTGCGAGAAGATAAATGTAATGATGACGGCTGATTTTTTCATAGATAATGTTTAGCTCTATATTCAGCACATAATTAATTTCTTACCCTTATTGAAAAAAAAAAGTGTGTTTCTGTAGTGAGCATGCGGATGTCGACATTGGTTTTATGACTGGCTGGGGAAACTTAAATCTATGCAGGTGGGGCATTGTCTTATATCCATATTATAAGTATGGATCAGTTCGTCGCAGACTGTGATGCGTTTAAGGATAAGTATGGTCCGAGATGGACAGTGCCACAGTCATTACGAGATCTGGCTGCAGCTGGTAAGTCGATCTATGATTACGAAGTTAAAGGTGAAATGGGAGCAGCTTCCGCATAGCTTCGTACTAATTTTTCTGACAATAATAGAAGGCCAGTCGGTTTATTAATGATTGGCCTATTTTGATTATTAGGAGGTACTTGTAATTAGACATAAACTATCAGAAAGTGACGGGCAGAAGATACTTATCTAAGGCAGTATGTTCTGCATGCTATACAGGTATCAGTTCTCCTAAATATACTATATGGTATTTGTGTAATATGTATATATCAGAAAGAGTGCTGTTTATTTATAATAATGATATAGATATTAAATCTAAATCAAAAGCCAAGAAGTTCATATCTGAAAAAATAAATATTTACATCTCATTATTGTAGTTTAGAATGACACTGTTCTATGCAGGAGCAGTGTCGACATAACGAAAACTATTGATTGATATGAGAAAGACCTTTACCCTCATCGCCACAGCTTTATTCATATTTTATTTTTACGAGCCCCTGCAAGCCCAAATTTTTATTGAGGATTTTGATGGCTCTAATACGACTGCCACGACGACTATAGATATGATCTGTGGAGTTGGTGATGCTGCTGATTATTTTGGAATTACTAATCTGACTATAGCCTCTTCAGTAAATTATAATGGCGCTACAGGTAATTTTCTGGGAGCGCAGGACACTGGTAGCGGAGCATCAAATTGTAGTCTGACTCAAGGCGCTAATGTAAATGCTTCTATAGGGGGTATAGATATTTCAGGTCAAGCTGGTATCGTCATTTGTTTTGATGTCGCTGAGGATACGGCTGCTGACGGAAATGAAGATTGGGATGGAGATTCTTCATTTAGTTTAGGTGCTGTGGTAGATGGTGCAACAGGACAATTGTTATTTGTAATTGAATCGTCGGCAACCTCAGTGAACTCGACACCAGGATTTGATTGTGATGTTGATGGACTCGCTGATGGTGTATTACTTACAGATGTATTCACCACCTTCTGTGCGCCTCTATCGATTACAGGAAATACACTGGATATCAATATATCGATCAATAATCTGTTAGCAGCAGATGAAGACATCGCCATCGACAATATCGCCGTCTACTCCGACAACGCACCAGCTCCAAATACCAATACGGGCTGCTCTCCTGTTGCACCAATTTGCTCCATCACGAATGTCACAGTGACTGCTGATGGTGCCTGTACTGCCTCTGATGCTAGCTACACCGTCTGCGCAGATGTCAGTGGCGGATCTGGAGATTATAATTTGATCGATGTCGATAATGCTAATGCGATCATTTCTTCTTTGACTGCTCAGGCAGATGGTACTATCTGTTTTGATGTGACGATGACAGGTCCTACGACTGCCACTTCTATAAATGTCAATGTCATAGATGCAGTTGATGCTAGCTGCTTAGGCCAAGCAGTCTCCGTGGCAATCCCAGATTGTCCTGTAGTAAGCTGCGATGCCAAAATCATAAAATTTCCAGCTAACGGCAATTAAGAAGGCCTGGTCAAAATAACGAAGTGTCGAACGTCAATCGCTTTATATCGGTCTTGATTTTGCTTTGTGTGTGTTTCTGCGCAAAGGCTAAAGCTGGTCATGCATATGACTCAGCGCTGATCGAGGTGGAAGCTGAAGCTACTTGCGTGGCGGTAGGTCTGGACTTTGAGATTCATGTGTCCTCTATCACAGGGGGCGTCGGGCCATACAGCATCAGCTATGATAATTGCCTCGGCACTCAGTTGATGACTGGTATCAGCGGTAATGTCCTATTAACAGACTTTTGCTATGACACCGCCTTGACACAGAATGCTCAGAAGGTGACACTGACCATCACCGATGCTTCAGTACCACCCTGTGAGCTGAGCTATGATGTCTTTTCAGTCCATTGCTCAGCGCTGTACACTTGTGACTGCTGTGCAGATGGGCCACTGAATATTAATGCTCAGGCCTCAGGAGAAGCTAATGATTATGATATGGTTTATGTCCTGACGGATGCACTCGGCATCATCTTAGAGATCAATGAATCTGGGACTTTCTCAAATCTAAGCGATGTTGCTGCTTACCAGAGCCATGCTGTCAATGTCGCCTCCATTGACTTGTCAGATCTTCTTATCGAGCTGAATGCTCTTGTGGGGAGTTCCATCAATGATCTTTTATCAGCCTCTACACCATTTGATCAATACTGCTATACGTCTGAGATGGCTATGCTCAGTCAAAATTGTGGCTGTACTGACTGCACTGAGATTACAGTAGAGGCTCATCCAGTCTGCAATGTTGATGGCAGCTTCACCATATCGATTGATGCTGTCAGTGGGGGAGACCCTGACCAATGCAGTGACGTCTATACCGTAGTCAATTCTCAAGGGAGCTTCTTGACCTTTAGTGCGGCAAACCTGCCACAGTCATTCGGTACATATTCGTATACTAACCAAAACGATAAAATCACGCTTACGGTCTCAGATAATGATGAGACGTCTTGTGTGACCACATACGATGTCTTACAAATGAATTGTGCTGCATTGACGATCTGTGATTGTACATCAGACATGCCTCTGACAGTATCAGGCCAAGCTGCCGCCAATGGTGATGATTACAGCATGCTCTACGTGCTGACTGATGATCAAGCTATCGTCACTGCGATCAATCAAAATGGCGAATTCGCTGGCTTAGCAGGTGATGGTAGCCAAGTCGCTGTCTATGCCTTTAATGTCGCCGACACAGATCTATCAGCGATGCAGCAAGCACTGGATGATCTTATCGGTCTTTCGATCTCTGATGCGCTTACGGTCAGCCAGTCAGCGACTTTTGCAGGCTTCTGTTACACTGATACTATGCCTTATGAAGTGACTACAGATTGTGGCTGTCCACAGTGTCAAATCAGTGCAGTCGATTTGATCATTAGTTCATGCAGCGACAATGGTACAACGAGTACACCCATTGACGATTTCTTCAGCTTTACGCTCGATGTCACGCAAGAAGATCTTGTGAATTTCAACACAGGATTCATGTTTGACGGGACAGCGATCGGGCTCCTTAGTGCAGAGACAGGGAGCTATGGTACGGGCTTAGACTACAGCTCTCCGATGATTAACATCAATTCCATTGGCGCTTCGACTGTCACCTTGACAATCGTAGATCAGGATGATCCGAGCTGCGAATTTGCTTTGGACTTGTCGATACCTGCGACCTGTTCGGTCCCCAATTGTGATATTGTCAATGTCATGCACACTGTATTCCCATGCGATGATAATGCTACACCCGATGACCCACGAGATGATTTTTTCGGATTTAGCCTTTCCTTGATCCAGGGAGATCCCAATAGTTTTAATACTGGATTTATCTTTGATGGGACAGCGGTCGGTCTGTCTGCAAATGAGATGGGAACCTATGGTCTGAATGGCTATTCTGCCTCTATGCTGCCCATCGGTACGCTTGCTGGCAGTACTGTGACCTTAGTGCTCACAGACGCAGACGACCCTAACTGCACTAACCAAGTAGATATATCCATTCCTGAGCTGTGTTCTAATCCTCTCTGTACGATCACAGCAGATGTAGTGGCTGATCCCAGCTGTCAAGATGCTGGCACACCTGGCGATCCCTCTGATGATACCTATTCTTTTGAGGTATTTGTCAGCGGCTCTAATACGGATATCATGGCATCCCAAAGCTTCAGCGATGACATGATGAATACAGCTATCAGCTACGGCACGACCTTAACTTATGGTCCCTTCCTGATCAGTGCTGGAGCGACTTCGATCATCTTGATGGATGAGGATGACCCTGCCTGCTTAGCTGATATTCAGGTATCAGCTCCAGTGACTTGTTCTGATGCCAGCTGCAGCATAACTGTGTCTGATCCGCAGAATCTCCAGTGCAGTGATTCGGGTACCCCAGCCGATCCGAATGATGATACTTACACCTTTGATTTGACCGTGGATGCCACGAATGATTTTCCTTCGGCGAGTTTATCATTCGATGATGACAAGGGCAATACCGGACTGGCCTACGGGAGTACTGTGTCTTATGGGCCGTATCTAATTTCGAATGGACCGATCACTATTGAGATGACTGATGCAGATGTTCAGGACTGTCTTAGCGCCGTGACCATAGCTCCTCCGATGAGTTGCTCCGTTTGTCCAGAGCTTGCAGTGGTCGCTTTCCCCATCTGCTCATCCATTGGGAATCGCTTTGATGTCATGTACGAGTTAGCTTCTGCAAGTACATTCACCATTGTCGAGTCGCAGGCGAATACCTCTGCCAGCTCACAGCCTGCCACTGGTGTTTTAGAGGACTTCAGCTACACGAATCAAAATGATAAATTCGAGCTCAACTTCACCGATGAAGCGAATGGATGCGCATACAGTGTCGAGGTACTTCAGCTGCGATGCAGCGAGCGTACTCAGTGCAACTGTACCATACCTGACCCTTTCGCCATCTCAGTGCAGGCCAGTGCCGAAGGGAGTATGTATAGTATGTTATATGCGCTGGTGGATAATAATGATGTCATCATCGCTGTCAACCAGACGGGTGTATTTAGCTCTCTTCCTGATGATCAATCTAGCTATAATGTTTATGCATTTAGTGTCTTAGACAGTGATCTTTTATCTCTACAGCTCGCCCTGCAAAATGCGATTGTCATCACGGAAGCTACAGGTATAACTCCCGCATCCTCTTACAGCGACCTTTGCTATAGTTTTGAAGTGATGAGTATTCAAGAAAATTGTGACTGCACGATCTGTCAAGCCAGTATAGAAGTGTCGACGGATGAAATATGCTTGGGTGATCAAGTAGAACTTACCATTAATGTTGCTGAAGGTGAAGGACCTTATGAAGTCTTGATTGACACTGATGGAGATTTTAATACTGTAGAAATGACGCTCACCAGCGTACTTAGTGGTGCCTCAGTTATGGTGGCACCGCTCATGAATACGATCTACCAACTGATCGCCGTGATCGATGAATCTAATAATGATGAGGTCTGTCAAAATCTCGGACCAGCGGTGGTCGATGTTTTTGTATTGCCAGCGCTGCCCATAGAGGACCAAGAGATTTGTTCGGATGTGACGAGTATCAATCTCGTCGCTTTGCAGATGAATCTACCATTTATCTTTTCTTGGTCTAATGCTGATGGCGATATAACAGACCCGACAGATGTAGATCCCAGCACAGGGCCATTCACCTACAGCTATACCGATGGCGGGGTGTGCACAGCGGAGGGCACCATCAATGTGAACATGAATCCGCTTCCGTCAGTATCTATCTCAGGCGGAGGTATTATTTGCGAGTCAGGTACAGGTCTACCAAGCTCACTGACGCTGGAGGCGGATTCTGGATTTGCGTCCTACCTCTGGGCCTCATCTGATGGTGGTATCATCATAACCACTGCTGATCCGGCGGTCATCGTCGTGACTACTGGAGGCGAGTATCAATTAGAAGTTATTGACGATCAGGGTTGTAAGGCGTCTACGTCCATCATGATCGAAGAGCAAGATTGTACACCGTGCTCACCGATTATGACTGACATAGAATCTGTCTGTTCGGATAATGGGTCTTATTCAATCATAATTAATAGTATATCGGGAGGTGACGGAATAGGAGATGACTATACCGTAGAGATACCAGGAGTGGTCCAGATTTCATACCCTACAGATGTCATGATTCCTGATCTTGTTTATGATGGATCAGATGGAGTCCAGTCAGCTATTACATTATTAATCATTGATGAAAATGCCAGCGCCTGTCAGGTGACCACTTACGTCTTTGAATTAAACTGTGCCGATCAAGAGGTCTGTGACTGCTCGCAGCAGAATCCATATAGCATCAATGTACAAGCGACAGCGGACGCTAATCAGTCGAGCATGATGTATGTTTTAGTTGACCAAGATGCAGGTGGACAGATCGTGGCTCCACCCAATCAGACAGGGAGCTTTGGTTCATTAGCTGATAATATAAATTACGTGGTCTATGCCTTTACGATTGATCTGAATGACTTTTCGACATTCAGTGCACTGGTCGGGATACTCAGGGAAATCAAAGCTGGCGATGCGATTCTGACGCAGACTTCCTCCTTTATGGACGTATGCTATGACTGGCAGCTTGTCGAGCTGTTCGAAGACTGTTCTTGTGAGCCATGTCGAGCTGAGCTAATGGTGTCTGTACCTGAGATTTGCTTTGGAGATTCCATTGATCTTATCATTAATATCGATGAAGGCTCTGGTCCCTATACCGTAATGATCGACAGTGATGGCGATGCCTCCACAGCAGAAATTACCTTGACGAGTGTGGTGAATGGAGCGATGGTCACCGTCACGCCTAATAGCAATAGTAGCTATCAAATCATCTCAGTAGAAGACGAATCCAATAATGAATTCTGCAATTCTTCTGGCTTTGTTCAGACATTGGTCTCCATTCTACCTAACCTGCCGATCGAGGATCAAGCGGTATGTGCAGATGTGTCACGCGTGGATTTGACGGACTTGGAAATGGATTTTCCATCGTTTAGTTTCACTTGGTCAGATGCTGCTGGTGTCATCATGGATCCTACCGATGTAGATCCGAGTACAGGACCATTCACTTATAGTTATACAGATGGAGGCGTCTGCACAGCAGAAGGTTTGGTCAATTATACGATCAATCCCCTGCCTACAGTAAGTATCACAGGAGATTCAGAAATATGTCAGCAGGGTACAGGATCCCCCTCAACTCTGGAGCTAGAAGTGGACGCAGGATTCAGTAGCTATAGCTGGACGACAGCTAATGGTGCTACGATCATGGGTGATACTGACGGGCCTACCGTGAGCATCAGCTCGGCCGGAGAGTATGCCGTGACCGTGGTAGACGAAAATGGCTGTATAGCCTCGGCGAGTAAAGTCATTACTGAGCTGGACTGTACCAGCTGTAGCCCCATCGAAGCTGTCGCGGCTGCGGAGTGCAGTGGGGATGGTAGCTATAGTGTCATCATATCCAGTGTGACTGGTGGGGATGGTCAGCTGGGAGGCTATAGCATCACGATCAACGGTAGCATCACCATAGAATACCCTACTGTCACCGAGATTAATGGACTGGCTTATATTGGCTCAGATAGTAAGCAGGGTAAAGTAGAGATCATCATTGAAGATATGGATGCGCCCCAGTGTTTCACCAGTCTATCGGTCTTTGAAGTAGACTGCCGAGAGCAAGAAAGCTGCGACTGTACGGCTGATCAGCCATACTCCATCCAAGTACAAGCCTCGGGCAGTGCGGATGATTATGAGCTGCTGTATGTCTTAGTTGATCAAGATAATGCTGGTACTATTATCGGCATCCCAAATCAGCATGGAGGCTTTGCCTCACTTCCAGACAATACGAATTATACGGTCTATGCCTTCACTGTAGCCAGCACGGACCTAGATAGCTTTTTATCCGAAGTCAATGCTCTCTCAGCAATCAGTGAGACAGATCCACTACTATTGCAGCAAGCTCCTTTCGATGATTATTGTTATGATATCAGCTCAGTGGATCTGATAGAGGACTGCGGCTGTGATCCAGTCGAGCTTTGTCAGCTAGGCATCAGATCCATTATGGCTGATTGTAATCCTGAGCAAGCAGGCCTCTATGAAATAGAACTTTGCTTAGATACTTCTAATGGTAATGACAGCCAATTTAATGTGATGATCGATGGACAGCAGATCGGCGAATTCGAGTATGCCGACCTTGATGCAGATGGATGCCTGATGCTCACTGCCACAGAACTGAATCTAATAGCTGATGGTTCTGAGGGGATAGAACTAACGGTACTCGATGGGCCACTCTCAGCAGCAAGTGAGGAGATCTATATATCAGAATTGCACTATGATAATGCTGGGCCAGATGAGAATGAAATGGTGGAGATCACTGCTTCGGCAGGAACTGACCTGATGGGCTATGAGCTGCATTTATATAACGGATCTTCAGGCAGTACCTATGGTATGCCCATCGCATTGTCTGGCCAAGTTACCGATCCTGATTGTGGGGCGCTGGTTTTTGAGATAGATGGCTTACAGAATGGTCCCGATGGGATAGCCTTAGTCTCTGCATCAGGTACGGTCCTCGATTTCATCAGCTACGAGGGTTCATTCTTAGCTAATGCTGGCCCCGCTCAAGGGCTGACGAGTATCGATATTATGGTAACTGAGGGGGATGCCACGACTAGCAGTCAATCATTGATGTTGACGGATGATGGCTGGCAGGTGTCTGCTACTGCCAGCTTTGGGCGTGTGAATGAGGGACTAAGCTGCCAACAAGATATGATGCTGCTATGTGGTGACACAGCTGTCTATGACGAGCCGCGATGCATTTTTGATATAGCACTGACGAAGGAGCTGAGCCCTTCTTCCATAGCACCTTTTAACACAGGCGACGCAGTCAGCTTCGACATCACCATCTTCAATCAAGGAAACGTAGATGCTGGCGAAATCGTGGTGTCAGATTACTTTGATCCGATGGCGCTGAGCTATCAGAGCATCTCCTCAGCAATGTTACAAACTCAGCTGGATAATGCTGTGGCAGTGACTGATCTTGGTAGTGGTGCATTCAGCTTATCCTCCTTAGCCCTAGGAGATCAGGTGACAGTGACGATTTACTTTTTGATTCACCCTGCCTTCACCGAGGATATCATCATTAATAATGCAGAGATCACACGGGCGACTAATGCCTTTAATCTGCCAGACATAGATTCTCAGCCTGGCGATGACGCTGGTAGCGCTCCTGATTTAGTGAATGACGACGACCCTACAGTCGGTAATGACGACTTTGATCCAGTGGTCATTAATCTTTGCGCTGGCGAGCTCTCTCCGCCAGTTGTTGACGAATTATTGACCGTGTGCTCAGGAGATATCATTAATGTCCTGATCGAGGCGGGCAAGTCTGAAAAACCTGTCAAGGCAGCATCACTCTTTTTCAGTGAATACTTAGAAGGCTCCAGTCGCAATAAGTGCTTGGAAATATACAACGGAACAGGCGATGCCGTAGACCTGACCGACTGGAGCATTCAGATTTATAATAATGGAAACAGTACGGCAGCAGCCACTTTCTTTCCTGATGGAGTCGTGATCAATGATGATGATGTATTGGTGATATGTAATAGTGCGAGTGATAGTGTCATGCTGGACCTATCTGATGTTTTGCTCAATGCGGCAACTAATTTTAATGGGAATGATGACATAGTCTTAGTCGATCCCGAAGGTGCATTTATAGACGTGATCGGTACCATTGGGAGTGCTTTAGATTTTGGGACCAATCAGTCATTCGTCCGTAACTGTGAGATCTCCGAAGGCCGTGCAGATGGCAGCCGACTCTTTATTCCGACTGACGAGTGGGAGATCCAGGAAGTAGATGATGTCACTGATTTGGGTATGCACAGCTACTGCGCCACAGGATTGTTTCCAGATGAATGCAGCTATCAGATATACCTACAACATCCTGCAACGGGCAGCGATCCAGTCTTAAGCGGTGTGCAAAATGATTTTAACATTGATGAGCTGGATGTAGCACTTAGCTTCCCGCAGACGCTATTTATCACCTGCATATCTCCGACTGGATGCGAGAGTAATCCGTCAGAGATAAGCCTCGTCGTCCAGGAGGATCAGGCTCTGGCCTGTAATGATCGAGTCCAAATCTCACTTGGTGATTCATGTCGCTACAGGGTGACTCCAGATCTATTATTAGAAGCAGATACTGATTTGAGCTTCTTCGATGTCACGCTGACCCGTGAGGGTGGATCAGTATTAGACTCAGCAGTCATTACCAAAACGCTAGAGGGAGAGACACTGCAATACCAGTTGACAGATCTCTGCACTGGCAACAGCTGCTGGGGAGAGCTGGCTGTCGAAATCAAGCTGAGGCCAATCTTGTCATCTCCATGCGAATTTGTCTTAGGTACGAGACAAGACATAGAAGCAGATTTTTCATTAGGAAGTCGCTTAGAGTTTCAGACCATTATCGAGAGTGACTGCCAAGATATCATCATCGATTATGAGACTGAATTAAAATATAACTGTGGAGTCGGTGGACCTGTTGATTGGTGCGTCGCAGATGTTACTATCATTGTCAGTCTTAATGGTGAGGTCGTAGTGAGTAGAGCAAATATCTCGTCGAATATGCAAATTATTATTCCAGGAGCTAATCCTGGAGATTACAGTATTGTAATAGAAGGTAATCAAGAGACAGTCACCGGAGAGTTTAATCTGTCGCTCCAGACGACTGATTGTGCACCCGCTCAGGATTGTGAATTGCAATGTGGCATCAATGAGTCAGTCAGGGGAGGCTTTTTCAGGGATGCTATTGCTTCCAATGGATTCATGAGTCTATCAGAAGCACAGTCTACGCTGAGAAGTTCATGCTTTCAAGAAGTCACTGAGCTAACCAGCCGAATCACTGTGGATGAAGACTTTTGTGGAGCTGGTACCAGATCGATCATCAGCTATATCGGGACGATCGTGAATCATGCAGGAGATTCGGAGAAAATTAATTTAATAACCCAGGCCTACGTAGAGCGTCCAGCTCAAATTTCGGATATACAGAGCCCTCTACACGTGGCACTGCCCTGTGGAGCATCGACTCATCCAGATAGTATTTTTGCTTATTTGAATCAAGCAAATAATGCTCTTTCTGACTCTATAGCCATCAGTCAGTCATACCCATACTTTATATTGAAGAATGCTGATGGAGACACACTGAAACGCAATGCAAGCATCGAAGTGCCAGTAACCGTACACTACCAACACAGAGTGGATACGGTCAAAGTCGAACGGCTCATCGATGGTGAATCGCTTCTGGTAGAGCTGATCAATAAAGAGCTGAGGGATAGCATCAGATTCGACCGCGTGCGACAATCTGTGACTCGATTAAATCCGATTCCCATAGCAGAGCAGTACTGTGGATATATCGTAGACTATGAGGATATCGTAGTGCCAGCATGTGGGAGTGGGGTGAAGGTCTTGCGTTCGTGGTCCATCATTGATTGGTGTGATCAGCAGTTTAGGACACTGCCCATGCAGCAGATAGAGAATAATGATGATGAAGGGCCTGCATTTAGCCCGCTTCTCGATCAGGATATCAGTATACAGACCACTGATTGTTCGGCTATTTTTGAGTTGCCCGCGGTAGTGGTCCATGATGATTGCTCATCCACGGATCGGATATCACTACAGTGGCAGACTTCCGAGGGAAGGATAGAGGATGGCTTCGTCTTGGATCTCTGGGAGGATAATTCACCCGTACTGCTGACATTGACAGCTGTGGATGAATGTGATAATCGGACTGTCGACTCCATGTATCTGCACATCTCAGATCAGATAGCACCAGTGGCCTCTTGTGTCGATGAGCTGCAAGTCAGCATTACAGAGGGAGACTTGGCAGTGGTCCATGCTGATGCTTTTGATGCGGGGAGTCATGACTTTGGTTGTGGTGAGGTCTGGCTCAAAGTGATCCGAGAAGCAGATCTAAGAGGCACCGAAGTAGGCTTTTGGAATACCAAGGGACCGAGGCGAAGCCCTGACTATGACCTCCAGCCAGATCCCAGTTTCGCCTACAGGTATTCTTGTGGTAACGAAGAGGCGGATGACTTCAGAGCCACTTATTTTGATGAGAATAGAAAGGTATTGGGTGTAGATATCGGCAGGCAGGTCTTCTTCGATGATCAGACCAGCTTCTGCTGTGCGGACGTCGATCAGACAGAAGTAATGGTCGTCGTGAGGGTCTTTGATCGAGATCCTGGAGCAGGTGCCGTGGACCCTCGGCGTATGGTCCAAGAGCTGGCCAGTCCGACGCTGATCCCTGACCGAAGAAATAAAAATCGACTGAGCCAATCCACTAATTTTGTTGAGAATGATCTTTATGGACATTACACGGATTGCTGGGTCAAGGTGATCTTAGCCAATAAAATCGAACCTGAAATCACCTGTGAGGATATCACAATCTCATGTACTGACGATATTAAGGCAGTAGAAATACCAGAGAGTTCTGGTGGTATATGTGAGGCGGCATCCATTCGCCTGGCATCTGAGACTGAGCTATCTGCAGGGTGCAGCATCAGCTCTGTGGTCAGAAAGTGGTACATCGATGCTGATGACGATGGTGTATTTTCTGAAGGGGAGGTCACTTGCACACAGACCATCACCATTAGTACTGAGAACCAGTTGCTCGATCCCTTTACCATTAAGTGGCCGAAGCATTTTGATGGATCGACTCGCATGGGTAAAAACATTGAGTGTGATTCGCTGACTGTAGTGGAGGAGAGCGCCGACATTGCCATGGGTGAGTCTTTTAGCTGTGTAGCCATAGATTCTGACTCGCAAGTACTGTGGTGTGATCCCGCCTGTTCACTTGTCGCTTACACGGTGGCTATTGATACCATCCAGGCAGCTGAGAGCTGCATGAGCATCATCAAGCGTCATAGCGTGATAGACTGGTGTCTCTGGACGCCTAATGCTTCTGAAGCTGAGGCCGATCAATTCGAAGCGGTAGAAGACTGGGCGCAGGGTGCATGCACTTTCTGTGGAGTCGATACGCTTACAGCAGGAGGAGCCGAGAGAGTATACTTCAGGTACACTGAGGTAAGTGAGGATGGCTATTATGAGTTTGATCAAATCTTGAAAATTATAGATGATACTGATCCTCAGATTGTAGTGCAAGATACTTTCTTCGTGAGCTCCAGTGTCACGCAGGATAAGCAAGAGGATGCCGCCTGTGATATATCAGGTATGATCCACGCTATGGCGATGGATTTCTGTGGTGATGGTAATCTAAGAGATGCCTATGTCAATTGGCAAGTCTCTGTGTCCGAAGGAGATCGATTGATCAGCTCGTCCACTTCATTTTCAGATACGATAATCATCATGTCAGGAGAGGGGAGTGCTGGCGACAGCTATCAGGTAGAATGGATTGCCAGCGATGCTTGCGGTAATCAAGTCAGAGAAGAATCGATCATTATATTTGAAGATGATACAAAGCCTGTGCCCGTCTGCATCCAAGGCGTATCTACAGCATCTATCAGTGAAGAAGAGCAAGCGGAGATCTGGGCCAGTGATTTTGATTTAGGTAGCTATGATAACTGTGGTGTAGCGCACTTCAGTATCACGGGCAGAGATGCGGAGCCCATCCGACCTGAAGAAGAAGGCTTCGCTGAGCAGCAGAATATCAGCCTGAGCTGTGTAGACTTAGGGCTGGTATCAGAGCTAGATGTCTGGGTGTGGGACAGCTATGGTAATGGAGCTCGATGTCCTGTCTCTATACTGCTTAGTGGTAGCTGTGATACGATTCCTGCGGATGGAAGGACGGCTTTCACCATTGCTGGACAGATAGTGACGACTACAGCTCAGCCACTAGAAAATGTGGAGGTGACCCTGAATGCTGACTTAGACGAGTATCCACTGAAGGCACAAACTGGAGAGACGGGAGCTTATAGCTTTCTGAATAATCCCTACCTGCAAGACTATGAGCTGGTAGCATACAAAGACAATGATCATCTCAGTGGCGTAACTACAGCTGACCTGGTCAGGCTGCGAAGCCACATTCTGAATATCGATCGATTAGCTTCTCCCTATCACCTACTGGCAGCAGATATCAATCGTGATGGCAATATCACGGCTATTGATATGGTGATCCTGACCAAGCTGATCTTAGGCAACATTCCTAATTTTCCTGATAATGACAGTTGGAGATTTGTACCAGCTGATTATGAGTTTGCTGATCCTGGCAGTCCCTGGGATGCGCCTGAATCAATCCAGATAGAGCGGCTAAACAGAGCGATGACTAAGCAAGACTTTATTGGTGTGAAGGTGGGGAATCTGACAAATGATATTTTGGTCGATCTGGCATCGACTGCGACATCCCGAAATCAAAAATCTGTTCTACTTTCAACTGTAGATCGACGAGTCGAGGCAGGAGAAATCATCACTCTGGCGATCTCATCTACAGAAGAATCAATAGCTGCGGTACATACCACGCTGCAGCATAGTGGATTAGAGCTCTTACATGTGGCGACTACAGAGGGCAGCGTGGAGTATCAAAAAAGCGGAGAGACTACGGAGCTGATCTGGATGGGTAAGCCATCTGCTGAAAGAAAAAGTAATGAAGTCCTGACCTTGAAATATAAAGCTCTTGAGTCAGGTCTTGTCTCTGATATGCTATCTATAGCAAATACTGATAGCGTAGACGATGCACCGCCTTCCATCGCCTATCTGATTGAGAGTCTTGCACCTGCGGCTGTAGCATTAGTCTATGAAGAAGTGACTCAGCGGACGGCTGATATTTTACATAATGATCCCAATCCATTTAAGGATGAGACAGTCATCAAATTCTACCTGACGACGACTCAAGACGTGAAGCTCACAGTCTATGATGTCAGCGGTACAGTTATGTTGAACCAGTTTGCAACTGGTATCGCTGGTCATAATCAAATGGCCATTGATCTGACTGATCTAGCTGGTACTGGAGTCTTGTTATTTCATGTGAAGTCTAAGGAATTATCAGAAACAGGCAAGATGATTCGGTTGAAGTAATCAAGGACTTCTACACGCTTAACGCACCACAGATACCGACCCCATAAAGCGTCTTCGCTTTTCATCATCCATGATCACACCGACAGCATAAGTATAGATCCCTGGTTGTACCAGATCGCCATTGATGCGTCCATCCCAGCTGATATCATCAGGACCCTCGCCATCAATATTTTGCAGGGTGTAGATTTCCGTTCCCCAGCGGTCGAATATCACGAGGCTGGTGATTGCGATTAAATCATCATCACCCTGTACGGTGAAAGCGTCATTGACTCCATCATCATTAGGCGAAAAGGCATTAGGGGAGTAAAGCTGGTAATAAGCTAATTCTAACTGGACTAAGCTGTCGCATCCAACATCCGTAAACAAGGGTATATTATAGTCACCTGATGTTTGGAAAGAGTAGTCCTCGATGTCATATCGCTCTCCTACAAATATTTTGGCTTGGATAGTGTCATGTACAGGTGCTCTCACATCTAAGCTTAGGTTGACGGTACTGTCACAGCTGTATTGATTTTTGAAAATCTGGCTGTATACTCCTGAGGCAGTCAATTCTTCAGACCCAAATAAATAAATGTCGTCTGCGCAGATGGTTTGACTGATCGACTGATCGATCAGGGGTATGGTATGCTGATAGGGTGTGACCAGATTACAGCTGCCATCCGATATCAAGCGGACCTGATATTGACCTTCGCCGTAGATCTGTGATAGCTCATGTCGAGTCTCAGATAACAAGGCGATGCCATCTTTATACCATTGATACTCTCGATTGTCTTCTTCGAGCACGGATAGTCGAAAGTCATCCTCGCATGGATGTCCTACTTCCGCTATATTATACTGAAATGATTGGGCATCAGCTAAGATTAATTCATCAAAGAAGTAATAGGTATTAACAGAAGCTCGTGTAGCTGGGCAGTCCGGTCCTATTGCTATAGCTGTAATATCTTGAGTAGGTGTCACATCAATAAAGCCCTTTTTCCAGGTGTTAGGCACGGTAGAAATAAGTTTGGACCCTAATCGGATCCAGTCAGGCCCGTTAGTCGGACATCCCAGTCTGGCATCACCTTGGCCAAATGGTAGATGCTCACAGTCAGTCGTCCCAAAGAAGGTGATATTGATGGAAGGAGACTGTAAGTAGTCTATGAATCCAACTTGAAATTCAAACCGATAAGAATTATTGGCTCGCAGGGGTGAGAGCAGACATGCACCAGCATACTCTTTCCAGTTGAGCTGATCTCCGTCATTCGAGCCATTGTCCCTGCCACCCAGTCGCCCGTCTCTAAATCCCAAGATGCCTTCACCATCGGGGAAAGGTCTTGGGGGAGGGAGGTTTTCCCAGCCTTGCCATCCGCAGTCATGGATGAAATCAGTCGTTGGTTCAGATGCTTGAATCCACACATCAGCGCAGTTGAGTTGGCTTCGATTACGAGGGCAGCAGATCATATCTTCAAAAGAAGGATTGGGGATCAAGGATGTCGGCTCTAAGATGACACAAGTACAATCTTCGTCATTAAGATCAATCTGACCATCACCATCATCATCTATGGCATTATCACAGATCTCCATCATCACAGCTGCATATACCGATCCGCTAAGACACACTTGACTGAGTGATCCTAACCATATGATCATGATGAACTTCTGATCGAAGTAAGCCATTCTTCAATTTAGCATTAATATACGTAGAATTCAGGTAGATGTCCTATCTGCAAGCGAACTACGCAAGAGAGATTGATCCTTCTCAAATAGATATTCAATACTCACTTTATCAATTATCTCCAAGGATCGGTTTCTCCTTGAGAATCAGCCAATTACATTCAATATTTTTTTCATACTTATTGGGAACGCCATTTTGTTATTTAAACAATTGAATCTGTGATTTCTATACATTATGATAATATTTAATGTGTTTTTCTTCCTATCAAATTAGCAATTTCCATCATGTATTTGGCGCAGTTCTTGGATTTACGATAGATGTAGATTTATTCGAATATGAAAGGTCTAAGACGCAGATAACTCAGACATGTCAGTGGATGATAGTATCAGCTTAGTCATTTCCAGATTGACATTTCACCCTGGTATTTTGAAACATGAAGAGTCTACCACTAAAATCGAGAATGAATGTATAAACCATTACTTATAGCACTGAAAGCGAGTCTCTTGTTATGTTTATCACAGTGTGCATATGCGCAAAATGTAACAGGAGACTTCTTCATTTGTAGTGGCTCATCAATAACTTACAGCATAGATAGTCCAGCCACATCAGCCACTCCTTGGTCCATTACACCAGTTACAGCGGGTACCATGACACAACAGAGTGCCAGCCAAGTCAACATCAGATGGGGAAACTCGACTAACCAGGTCATCAAACTCATCTACGAAGGCGGAACTTTCAGAAGAGAATATCCCATCGTCATAGAGAGGAGCGAGAGCCTCGCCTGCAATAAAGCTGTGAAAGTATCCCTTGATGCTGACTGCGATATGCGCATCACCCCCGATATCATATTAGAAGACATGCAGTACGATATCAGCTCTTATCAGGTCACCCTGAAAGATACTGACGGCAGCATCATCCCTGCGGAGAGGATTCAGGGTAAACACATCGGCAGAGACATAGAAGTCATCATATCGCAGCTCTGCTCTGGCAACAACTGCTGGGGTTATATCAAAGCTGAAGACAAAAATATACCTGTGCTGCGGCATAGCAGATATGAACTCCAGTGCCATGAAGACTATAGTCCTCATGCCATGCAGGCATTTCCCATCGAAGGTCACATGGAGCTGACTGGTGATCATAACTACTCTGTATCCGCATTCCATCACTGTGAGGACATGCGCCTCAGGTATCAGGACTCGATGTCGGTGTCTGACTGTCACGGCGGATATGGCAATGTCATGTACCGCCAGTGGACACTCACCACGGCAGCTGATCAACAAGTAAAATCAATGGATACCATCTACATCCATAAAGCAGACATACATGCTATGAGCTACCCCGGGGATATGGATGATGAGCTGGCACTCGACTGCCAAGAAGCGGGGCAAGAAGATGGGTGGCCCATGCTCGCATCAGGTATGCCTGATCCTGACTACACAGGCAGACCTCAGGGTCTACTCTGCGGTAATATCGAGGTGAAGTATCAAGATCTAAAATTCGATGGATGTGGAGATGCAGCCTATAAGCTTAAACGGACTTGGCAGGTCGTCGACTGGTGTACAGGTGAGGTCGCCGAGCAAGATCAATACATCCATGTCTATGATCGGACTCCACCCCAAGTATCGGCACTGGTCCATCAAGAGGTGATCTCTGATGCGCTGGACTGCGATGCTAATTTCACGCTGGCTTATCCTGAGGTAGAGGATTGTTCTGACTATGAGCTGACGGTCGCATATCAGGAGATGAATGACACTGCCTTAGATTCAGACGACTATAAGACGCAGGGCGTGACTATAGATCAGATAAATCACCAGATTGCCTTCAAAGATGTGGAGCTGCAGTCTGATTCTATTGCAATAAGATATACGGTCACAGATGACTGTGGGAATAGCAGCGAAGCCTTTAGTAAAATAAGTATCAAGGATAAAAGAGCGCCCATCGCCATCTGTGATGATGAGACCACGATCGGCCTAAGTGAGCATGGGCAGTCATGGGCGGACTATAGAGCCATCGATGACGGTAGCTGGGATAACTGTAGTATCACATCTCGACTGCTGCGTAAGGTGGATGGATATGCGTGTGATTCTATAAGAAAATGGTCAGAGCAGATCAAATTCTGCTGTGAAGACATAGGACAAATCATCAAAGTAGAGCTGAAGGTCACAGACCAACATGGTAACGCTAATATCTGCTGGACCAAAGTGAAAATTCAAGATAATGAAGCACCTAAAGTGATCAGCTGTCCTAAGGATACACTGATCGACTGTGGAGATTATATCACAGACTTCAGACCATATGGTCAGGCCGTCTTCAGTGATTTCTGTGCCCTGATGACCGAGGATACCGTCAGCTATCACCTGAATGAATGCGGAGTCGGAGAGATCATCAGGACGTTTAGGGCCTACGATGACAGGGCAAATGAAAGCAGTTGTACCCAGGTGATATACGTCGGCTCAAAGGAAGCCTTCGGAACAGAGGCGTATCACATCACCTGGCCAGAAGACCTTGTGATCGATGACTGTACCGCAGAAGGGTATGAGTCTGATGACTTAGAGGATAGGTACAGTAAGCCTCGCTTCTCAGACTTGCCATGTTCTGAACCAAAGGCGAACTACACCGACACTAAGTTTTATAATGAAGAAGATAACATTTGCATCAAGATCTTGAGAGATTGGACAGTGATCGACTGGTGCCGATTCGATCCACAGACCACTTTTAATGGAGTCTTCAATCACACGCAGGTGATCGAGATCAAAGATTCCAGCAAACCAGAATTTACCTCAGGATGCGATGATGTCGCGATAGCAGATTTGATTTTTGAATCAGCCTGTTCTTTCAGAGTGCCAGAGCTGATGGCTTCGGCTGTAGATAACTCCTGTGTCAATGATGATCTGCGCTGGAAGCATCACATCGATTTTGACGCGGACGGTGAGGTGGACCTGAGTGGATCAGGTGACAAGATAGTGGATCAAGTATTTGGTGTGGGGGACCACACCATCACTTGGGAAGTAGAGGATGACTGTGGTAATCAGAGTCGCTGCAGTCAGCAGCTCAAGATTCAAGATCAAAAGACACCGAGCCCTGTCTGTGTATCCAGTCTGGTCGTGGTATTAGACAGTGAGGATCAGGCAGCTAAGGTCTGGGCGAATGATTTTGACCTAAAGTCTGAAGACAACTGCACAGCTGCTTCGGAGCTCACGATATCATTCTCCGATACGGAGCTGATACCCGCCATGAGTGTGGACTGTACTGACTTAGATGGGAAGACTGAGACCTTGATTGAGTTATTTATATATGTGACAGACGAGGCGGGCAATCAAGATTTCTGCCAGACCTACATGCGCTTGCAGAATAATGGGATAGACTGTGACAGTACAGTCGCCATAGGATCTGCAGGACAAATCAGTGGTCACATCCACAGTCCTCAGGACATGATGATACCAGATGTAGAGGTGCGCCTCTCCTCTGCGACTGAAGAGAAACGGAGTATGACCAGCACAGAGGGAAGTTATGCCTTCAGTGATTTAGCGATGTATGACAATTATCAGCTCGACTGTGTGAAGGAAGGCGACCATGTAGCGGGAGTCAGCACTTTAGATCTGGTACTTATCCAGCAGCATATATTAGGTGTGAAGACATTTGATTCGCCTTATCAAATCATAGCTGCAGATGCTAACTATTCTAATGGAGTGTCAGCTACAGATCTTGTGACGCTCAGGAGTCTCTTAGTGGCTAAGACTGACCAGCTACCAGGAGGCAGAGCTTGGGTATTCGTAGACGAATCAGTGGGCATCTCGGATACGACTGATCCATTTCCAGTGAGCGAGTCGATTATGATCATGGACATGGTGGATGCTGAGGTGGAGCGGGATATCATAGCCATCAAGACAGGGGATGTCAATGGGTCTTATCAGGCAGGATTACATCATCCAGAAAAAAGAGAAATAAATGTCCAAAACATCAAGTATCGAAAAGTTGGCAAGGAAATTGAATTCTATATACCAGAGAAGATAGAGATAATAGGACTGCAAGCAGAATTGTCATTTGAAGGATCGCATATGGATCTGAAAGTCAGCTCGGAATTATTCCCAGCAGATATACAATTCTCGACCAGTCTGAATGATAGTAGAACCATCATAAAAATCTCAATGTCTGACGCTTTCTCTCGAAGGATGCAGAAAGGAGATAAGCTATTCACCGTGAGCGGGTATGACAGGACTGAACCACCCGTCATCAGCCACTCACCGTTTAGCTCTGAAATGTACATGGCAGATCATAATGATCAGATAGAAGTAGTCGCTCTACTTCTCGATCAGAATGCTGAATCAGACGATGAATTAACCGTCCATCAGAATCAGCCGAATCCATTTGTATCAACCACTACAATTGGGTTTTATCTGCCAGCTCAATCAGAAATGACACTCTCCATTTATGGAGTAGACGGCGAATTGATTTCGCAAGAGTCACACATATACCCATCTGGTCATTCTCAGTGGATCATATCCGAAGAAGACTTAGCATCAGATGGCATTTATTATTACAATATTTCGAATGAGGAACATTCGATTACTAAGAAGATGTTCCTGATTCGATAATTACTTAGGAGGATACCTGTGCCAGAAAAGTCTGGTGCAGGTTGATTTTTTTAGGGTAATTCGTAATTCAAACCACCTGATGATCACCACACCAAAATACACTAGCATACAGCACCTGTGTCAATGCATATTGATCGGTGTCTCTTTACTATGTAGCCAAGTGCAGATAAGTGCTCAAGAAGGCCTCGTCTGTAATGAGTCGATCCAAATATCACTCAAAGAAAATTGTCAAATTGAAGTTAGAGCTGATCATATCTTAGAAAATCCAGACCGCTATGTAGACTACCTGATCCAGGTGGAAGATAAACGTGGGTCCATCATTCCAGATCACACCATGACTGCCGCTGAAGTAGGGCAGGAGCTTAAGGTCACCATCACACATCCGACGTCCTCAGTCTCTTGTTGGGCCACCTTATTCGTAGATAGCAAAATTTTTCCTGAGTTTGGTGGATGTGGTGACATCATCGTGCCTTGCAGCAGCTATCCTGATACCCTATGGCACATGGACGAGCCCGAACTAATCGGCTCGAAGTGTGGTGCATATCGCATGTCATACGAAGATCACATCGAAGAATTTATTTGTCCAGAGGATAAATACAGCCAAATCATATACCGGACCTGGACGATGCATAATATGTCAGATTATGCTTATAGCTGCACGCAGACCATTTATGTGAAGCAGCAAGGTCTGGATGAGATAAGCTTTCCCCACGATTACGATGGGAGGCATTATCCAGCCATTTCGTGTGATTTTACCATATTTCATAATGATAGTATTGGGAGAGCGAATCAAATTGAATTTTTAGATAGCGGATTTCCATCGACGCAGCCCTATCCCTATGGCACGGGATCACCAGGGGGAGAGTTTTGTCATAACATCAAGGTGAAATTTGAAGACACTCAGTTTGCTACTTGTGGCAATGAGTCTAAAATATTGCGGAAGTGGCATGTGATCGATTGGTGCACAGGGGAGAGCCTGGTCAGAGATCAAGTGATTAAATTGGAAGATGATGCTGCGCCTATTTTGGTCTATGATCATGAGCCAGTATACTTCAGTCTCAATAGTGAGGACTGCACAGCTAGGATGGATACAGTACCCTTTCCATTAGAAGTGTATGACTGCTCACCGACGACCTATGAGCTCTCTTATAAAATAAAAATAGCTCAGTCCGACCCATATGATAAGCTAACATCTGAGGGCCTGATCCGTCATGATGATGGCAGCTTTGGGTTTACCGATATTCCATTGGATACGATATATATGGTATACACAGTGACGGATGAGTGTGGTCATAGCTCTAAAGCACATAAAACATTTATCATTAAAGATAAGCAGGCACCTATTGCGATATGCGAGAAAAATACGGTCGTTACGCTGACGGGAGAAGGATTTGCCACCCTCATCGCTGACCAATTAAATCATCATAGCTATGATAACTGCGCTATCGTCGATCAAAAAATAAAAAGAGAAAAGACCTATTGTGCGGGCAGAGAGGAGGACAGCGAATTTGGAGATGAGCTGTACTTCTGCTGTAATGATACAGATGAAGATCATCATAAAGTTATCCTGCGTGTATTTGATGCTTTCGGTAATTTTTCAGACTGTCACACTCAGATTAGCATTCAGGATAAGGTGAAGCCGATTATCAATCACTGTCCTGAAGCTATATCACTGCACTGCGATCAAGATTATCATAATACATCACTCACGAATGGTGAGCCAGATGCCTATGATAATTGTGGTATGAGTATGGAGTATCAAGACGATAAGTCAGCTATGAATGCTTGTGGAATAGGAGATATATACCGTGAGTGGAAGGTGTCTGATCATCATGGTAATTGGGAAACCTGCATCCAGCAGATCACATTGTCTGATCATGATCCAGTCCAAGCACATCATATCAAGTGGCCGAGGAATAAAGTCTTATCTGTATGTCACTATACAGAAGAACATTTGCAAGAGACTGGTGAGCCGGTCATTAATCACAAAGATTGTGGCAATGTGGCTTATAATTATGAAGATCAAGTATTCTACGATACGGATGAAGCCTGTGCTAAGATATTAAGAACATGGTCGGTCATAGATTGGTGTAAATACGATCCAGGATCAAATGCCTCGGACGGGTATTGGACTCATGTGCAACAAATAAAAGTGAATGATGATACTGTGCCTCAATTCGTCACTGGATGCGAGGATGTAGTGATCAATGCAGAAGCTGGAGCCTGTGATGCACATGTGTCACTGCAGATGCTGGCTGAAGACGCATGTACCTTGTCCGAGTTACATTATTCTTATGCCATAGACCTCTATCAGACTGGTGAATTGGATTCAGCCCTGATGGGTGAAGGAGCTCTGGTGTCAGCATCACTTCCTGCTGGAAGACACCTGATTAGCTTCCAGGTCGTAGATGGCTGTGGAAATGGAAGCCAATGTGATATCGATGTACAAATAAAAAATCAACTGACGATCCATCAGATATGCATAGCTGAGGTAGCAGTATCTCTGGGTGTGGATGGGCAAAGCGAGATTTGGGCCAAAGATTTTATCAAGGATGTATCTCTGTCGTGTGGAGTCGAATCAGATTTCACCTATGCCTTTTCTACCGATCCTAAGGAGATTCTTAAAATCATCAGCTGTCAACAATTTTCAGATGGAGCGGGAGTAGCTTATGTCGAAGAGTTAGAAGTTTTTGCAATAGTTGAGGATGGTAATTATAGTTCTTGTCAAGTCATGATTAAGGTCACTGATAATTTTAATGTCTGCTCAGAAAATGATACCAGCAGCGGATTTATTTCTGGAAAAGTACTTGATGTCTCTTTGAATGGAATAGAAAATATGATGATCAGACTGAAAGAAATGGAAAATGACGAAGAAAGGTCTATCATGACGGGTAGCCAAGGTGAATTTTCATTTGATGCGGTGAATCCTCAACATCAACATGAATTAATTCCTGAAGGCTATGGTGAGGTATCTGACGGAGTGAGCACATTAGACATAATTACGCTACAGCAACATATTTTGGGTCATAAAAAAATAGAATCTTCTTACAAATTAGTAGCTGCGGATGTCGATGGATCAAAGTCGATTTCCGTTTCTGATTTATTGCACATCAGAAAAGTCATTTTGGGTTATAGTAGTACATTTCCGATTAATCAGAATTGGACTTTTATTAATTCAGCTTTTGAATTTGCTGATCCAGAAAAGCCTTATTTTTTTCCAGACAGAATATCCATCAATAACTTACAAGAAATACAGAATGATATAGCTGTGATCTCTGTTAAAATGGGTGATGTGAATGGTAGTGTGAGTCATGATAATAAAAAACTAAAATCAAAAAATAGAAATACAATCGCACTTACAGCTAAAGAAACGAATGATAAGGGAGATGGATTGGTGCATATTTCATTTTATCCCGAGGACAAAATTTCTATCTATGGCTGGCAGTATGGTCTCGAATATGATGAGACAGATATAGAAATCATCAGTCTATTAGCTCATGATGGACAAGTCATTCCAAAGAATCGGTATAAGCTAAGTGCGGGAAGCATATTTATATCTAACACTTACGAAAATGAAATTTTGATCGATAGCGAACAATCTTTATTTTCAGTCGTATTTCGAAATAAGGTCCAGAGTAATAGTTTCGATATAAAGCAATCAATTAATCTTCAATCTCCAAGAATAGCTAATGAAATATACAATCATCAATTAGATGCAGTTCATTTGTCGTCAGACTGGGACATGAAGCACAATGAATTGATCATCAACCAGAATGTACCGAATCCTTTTACCAATCTAACCACTGTGAAAATCGAGACAGAAGAGGCCGGAACTTACCAGTGGTCTGTATATGATCTAACAGGAAAGCGACTGATATCTAAGATCCAAGAAATGGAGCAGGGAGAAAATTATTTGAATATTGATCTAAGCCAAACTAAGTCAACAGGATTATTAATATGCCAAGTGAAAGGTGGTGGAATTATGCAATCGATTAAGATGTATAAATTAGAAAATGATCATTGACGAACTAAAGACTAAATGTCAGCAGTGCAGGAATAGCTAAGAAAACCTCATTTTGCGTTCGAATAAATTGTAATAAGCGTATATTGCACAATATTTTATAATTAATAAATGAATATGGCCGGTAAAAAGGAAATAAAAAAATTGAAAGAAGCTGTAAAGGCAGCTAAGAAAAAGGTGAAAGATGCAGAGAAGGCATTGAAGAAAAAAGAAGCTGCTCTGAAAAAAGCATCAGCAAAACCCTCTGTTAAAAAAGCTTCTAAAAAGGCTTCATCCACTAAGAAAAAATCTGCTGCTAAAAAAGCAAAACCTGCTGCTAAGAAAGCTAAGCCAGCAGCTAAGAAAGCAAAACCTGCTGCTAAAAAAGCAAAGCCAGCAGCTAAGAAAAGCGCCAAGCCAGCATCAAAAAGAGGCAGACCTGCAAAAGCAAAAGCAACGGTCACTAAAAAAGCCACTGCAAAATCAACTGCTAAGCCGGCAGCAAAAAGAGGTAGGCCTGCAAAAGCTAAAACTACAGTTGCCAAAACAGCCACTGCTAAGCCAGCAGCAAAGAGAGGCAGACCAGCAAGAGCTAAGACCGCAGCCGCTAAAAAGGCTACAACTAAGCCAGCTGCAAAAAAAGCCACTGCAGTGAAAAAAGCGACAGCTACTAAAAGTGTAGCCAAACCAGCTGCTAAAAGAGGTAGACCAGCCAAAGCTAAAACTACGGCTGCATCAGCTGCAAAAAAAGGTAGACCAGCCAAAGCCGCGTCAACCACAGCTAAATCTACTACTAAGCCTGCTGCTAAAAGAGGTAGACCAGCAAAAGCCAAGACAGCTACTGCAGCAAAATCTACAGGAAGCAAAACGACACCTGCAGCTAAGAAGCCAGTGTCAGCGGCTAAGCCAGTAGCCAGAAGAGGTAGACCAAGAAAATCAGCAACCACTTCTAAACCTAAAGCATCTAAATAGTTTTAGTTTCCTGAATGAATAATCCATCGGGAAGCATAAAGTTATTTTAATGTAGAGAGTTGAAGTGATGCGTTGCATATCAATCAATAGTAGTGCGCTTCATACCATAGAAAATTATAAATTCTAAGCATTTGAAGCGCATTACATTAATCTCAGACACACATAGTTATTTAGGAGCTGACGTCATCCCACATTTGCAGGATGCTGACGAAATATGGCACGGTGGAGACATCGGCAATATAGAAGTCTTGGACCAGCTGAAAGAATTAAAAAAGCCTCTCCGCATCGTATATGGTAACATAGATGATAAAGAGATGCAAGAACTGACTCCACTCGATGAGCTTTTCGAATGTGATGGGCTTAAAGTGTTTATGACCCATATCGGAGGCTATCCTGGCCGATATAATAAGCGAGTTAAGGCTATTCTAACCAAAGAAAGACCTGATCTGTATATATGTGGTCATTCGCATATCTTAAAGATCATGCCTGATAAAGACCTCTCACTCATACACATGAATCCTGGAGCCTGTGGTATTGTCGGCTTTCATAAGTTCAGAACCATCATTAAATTTAGTATTGTAGCAGCTAAGCTGAAAGACGTCAGCGTCGTAGAATTAGGCTTGAGGTCTGACATTACACTACACAGCTAAACACCGAAGTTTCGCATTCTTATCCAAGTACTTCATCATATAGGGAGCTATGATGCATAGCCTTAATGATGACTCGGTCATTTTGGGACTCTATGATGCCTTTACATAGTAGTATCCGACATCAATACCCTTTAAGGTCACGATAGGTAAGAATTATTTCATCGATTTACTTTTATATCAGTTTTGTTACACATTAAACTGATATTTTTGTCTACTTAAGATACATATGGATAATACGACAGATACGCAGCCAGCAGATATGACTCAAGATGTAAAGTTTGAGCGAAAGGAAATTAAAGTCGATCCAGGTCAGACGCCGATGCGCATTGATCACTATCTGGTGGATAAACTCGAAGCGGTATCTAGAAATAGAATTCAAAATGCCTGTCGCAATGATATGGTCTTGGTAGATGGTAAATCCATTAAGCCAAATTATAAAATAAGCCCGAACGAATTAATCACTCTATTTATACCCAGACCTCCATTCGAGACAGGTGACTTAGTCCCTCAAAAGATGGATCTGGACATCAGATACGAGGACGAAGAGTTACTGATCATACATAAGCCTGCTGGCTTAGTCGTACATCCGGGTATCGGTAACTACACGGGTACATTAGTGAATGGATTAGCCCATTATTTTGCTGAGACTGTGTTACCCGTGATGCCAGGTGATCCCAGCTCGCGGCCTGGCCTGGTCCATAGAATAGATAAAGACACAACAGGTCTACTGGTGATCGCTAAGACAGAAGAAGCGATGACTCTATTAGCGAAGCAGTTTTTCGATCACAGCATCGATAGAGAATACTATGCCCTTGTCTGGGGTAACTTTGACGAGCCCTCAGGCACCATTAATGAGCACATTGGCAGGCATCCCACTCACAGACGAAAGCGCCACGTATTCCCCGATGGAGAATCTGGTAAACACGCGATCACTCATTATGAAGTCATCGAAGATTTATATTACGTCAGCCTGATTAAATGTAAGCTGGAGACAGGTAGGACTCACCAGATCAGAGTCCATATGTCATACCTCAATCATCCTCTTTTCAGCGATGAAATGTACGGAGGAGATTTAGTCGTCAAGGGTACGGTATACACTAAGTATAAGCAGTTTGTCAATAATTGCTTTAAGATCATGCCCAGACAAGCACTTCACGCTAAGTCCTTAGGATTTATACATCCCAGAACGAAGGAATACGTCAAGTTTGATTCTGATCTTCCTGAAGATTTTACTCAGGTTCTGGATAAATGGAGACACTATGTCACACATAAGAAATTGTAATAACGTATGACACTGGAAGAAAGAGTGCAGGCTATCTCAGGTCTGTCACAGGCACTTATGGACTTAGGCCAAGCAACTATGAAGTCCGTTTTTACGAGAGCAGAGCAGGAGAATAGGTGGTTTACTCAAGAGAATATTATTCAATCGATCACTGCCATTAGGGACGAATATTGTGCTTTCGATAAGTTACAGGCCTGGACGGAGCAGTATCAGATACAGCAGCATAGATCACCCCAGCGAGTAGGCCTGATCTTAGCTGGTAATATTCCCTTAGTCGGATTTCATGATGTCCTTAGCTGTTTTATAGCAGGGCATCACTGCATGATCAAGCTCTCGGACAAAGACAAGCTGCTGATCCCGCTGCTGATCAGTGAATTAGAAAAAGTGGATCCGCGCACTGCAGACTATTTTACCTGCGTCGATAAGCTAAGCGGCTATGATGCTGTGATCGCTACTGGCAGCAACAACTCTGCGGTTCACTTTGAATATTATTTCAGGAATCATAAACACATCATCCGACGAAATAGAAATGCTGTAGCGATACTCACTGGTGATGAAAGTCGAGAGGAAATGATGGCCTTGGGGAGTGACATCTTTGATTATTTTGGACTCGGCTGTCGTAATGTGTCGAAGCTATATGTCCCTGCTGGATATAATTTTGACTTCATGCTCGGCATTCTTCACGATGAGTTCAAGGAGCTGGTCATGCATAACAAATACAAAAACAACTACGATTATAATTACGCTATTTTTTTACTGGACAAGGAAGAGTTTTTGGCCAGTGGGAGTCTCATACTCAGGGAGTCCACATCGATAGCCTCGCGTATAGCCAGCGTGTATTATGAATTTTATCAGGACATACCTGCCGTACTGGATTCACTTAAGGAGCGGGAGTCTGAAGTCCAATGCGTCATTTCAAAATTAGAGCTTCCAAGTATACACTCTTTTCCTTTAGGTCATGCACAGAGACCCACTTTGACAGATTATGCTGATGGCATAGACACCATGCAATTTTTACTAGAGCTATGAG
>CALFUK010000104.1 GCA_937929945.1 uncultured Saprospiraceae bacterium | reverse complement strand
GCCCAGCGCATGTATTCAAGATTATTGACATGATGAGCAGCGTCCATTTGGCCCCATAGGACAGGGTATTGAAGTTGGGTTCGGAATGAGTCTAAGTTTGTAATCATGACAACTGGCTTTCTATCTGATAGCTAAGATAGTACGTGCTTCCGACTAATCATTTCTCTGGAGTAGTATATGTTCAGCGCATATGGGCAGAAGCATAAGATTCTATGACAACTTTGAATTTCATAAAAATGATAAATCCAATCCTACAGTCTCACCCGTAGATTAAAGGGTGTGCCCAACTTATAAAAATATGGGATGTCATGTGAGAGTGATGTTCTTGACACGTCCCCCTGCTTGCGGGGGACACTATTAACAATCTCTCTTATCCCGCTCCATTCTTCCTTAGCTCATCTGACTCGCAAAATCCAGAATCGTCTTCTCTATAATATCACAGCACTCGTGTAGTTGTACTTCTGTCATCACCAGAGGTGGTGCGAAGCGAATGATATTTCCATGAGTCGGCTTAGCCAGTAGACCATTATCTCTGAGCTTCATACAGATATCCCAGGCAGTGCTGCTGTCTTCTGCATCATTGATGACGATGGCATTCAGCAGACCTTTGCCTCTGACCAATAATACGAGGTCGGACTTATCGACTATATCCTGCATTCGACTTCTAAATATGTTACCCAGCTTGAATGCATTCGCCTGCAGGCCTTCGTCTTCGATGACCTTTAGAGCCGCGATAGCTACTGCGCAGGCCAGCGGATTACCACCGAAGGTAGAGCCGTGTTCTCCAGGCTTCATGGTCATCATGATGTTGTCATTAGCCAATACTGCAGAGACAGGTAGGACTCCACCAGATAGGGCTTTGCCTAAGATCAGGATGTCAGCCTTCACTTCAGGCTTATTCTCACATCTGGCATCACAGCTACAGTTACCACAGGTGGCTAGGAGCTTACCCGTTCTAGCGATACCCGTCTGCACCTCATCAGCTATGAAGAGGACATTATACTCTTGACACAGCTTCGCTGCATCTGATAGGTAATGATCATCAGGGACGAATACACCAGCCTCACCTTGGATAGGCTCGACGATGAATCCTGCCACATTTTTGTCTTGCAGTGCTACTTTTAGAGCCTCTACGTCATTGTAAGGGATCATCTCTATGCCTGGGAGGTAAGGTCCATAGTCATTGCGCGCTACAGGATCCATAGAGGCAGAGATCACTGATAGCGTCCGCCCATGAAAGTTTCCTTTGGCAAAGATGAGTTTAGCTTGCCCTTCAGGGACGCCTTTGACTTGGTAGGCCCACTTACGACATAGCTTCATGGCGGTCTCCACGGCTTCCACACCCGTATTCATGGGTAGTACCTTGTCATAGTCGAAGACAGAGGTAATATATTCTTCATAAGGTCCGAGCTGATCATTGTAAAAGGCTCGGGAGGTCAGAGTCAGTTCTTGTGCTTGTGATGTTAATGCAGCAATGATCTTAGGATGACAGTGACCCTGATTAACAGCTGAGTAGGCAGAGAGGAAATCAAAGTACTTCTTTCCATCTACATCCCATACGTAGACACCTTCGCCTTTACTAAGTACGGCGGGTAGAGGGTGGTAATTATGCGCGCCGTATCTATCTTCTTGATCTATGTACTGCTGACTTTTTGTTACTGTGTCTGTATGGTTCATTAGCTAAGATTTATAAGTTGATTGTGTATTGCAAATATCTGAGGAATGATTGACTTTTCACCACTATTGTCGATGATATAATCTGCGACCTCTAATTTTGCTTCTTCTTGTAGTTGATTTTTCATTCTGGAGAGTACAGCCTCTTTGTCTGTATCATCCCTTTCTATCACTCTTTGGATTCTGATGTCTTCTGGGCAGCTCACGACGATGAGTTTGGTCATATTGCGATAGGAGCCATTTTCGACCAGAAGTGCTGCTTCATATAGCACATAGCGGCTATTTTGTTGAGTCGCCCAGCTGATGGCATCGTGCGCTACCGCAGGATGTATGATGCGATTCATTTGTTGCAGCATCGCTTTATCATTGAATATTTTATCAGCGATATACCCGCGATTTAGATCACCATTGTTATGATAGGAGCCTTCACCAAGAAGTTCTTTGACTTGCGCTATGACATGCGGGTGTTGTGTCATGAGTAGCTTAGCTCGGTCATCTGCATAATAAGCAGGCACCCCCATGCATTCGAATATCCGACAGCAGGTCGTTTTTCCGCTGCCTATACCACCTGTGATTCCTATGATGTTCATTCTGTATTCATTAGCTTATTAGCTGTGTAGCATGATGTTATCGCATAGACCATGTCTGAAACAGCTCATATTAGACCTTCAATATCTTCCAATATTTCGACTTTGAACCCTTTTAGGCTAAATTCTTTATGATTGACCACTGGGTAGCCGATCAGTTTGCTGCATATTTTATTGAGATCTTGATCGAGTTGAGACATTTTAGTGATAAGAGTTATGTAAGGCTGCTCCTCATATGATTGATCTTTGATTTGGCTGTTAGTGCCGCTAATGACTTCCATCAAAGGACCTAATACATCATATTCGAATTGTAATTTGTATTGACCGTAGACATGATCTTCGACAGGTAGTGCATCACTGATCGACAGAGCAGCACTCGACTTATAGGCTTCTATAAGTCCAGGTATGCCGAGCTTTGTCCCTCCAAAATAGCGGACGACCGCTACGACTGCATTGACGACCTGTCGACTCTTCATGGCATTGAGGATGGGCAGTCCGGCTGAACCAGAGGGCTCTCCGTCATCATTAGCTCGATATTCTTCTGCATCGACACCGAGCCTGTAGGCGTAGCACACATGACGTGATTTGAAGTGCTCCTTGCGCAGATCGTCTAAGAATGTTTTGACTTCAGCTGGCGACTTCACTCTGGTCGCATGTGCGATGAATCGACTGCCTTTGGACTTGAATTCGCCTGTGCCATGCCGTTTTAATGTGATAAAGGAATCGCCGTCAGTCATATCCCTAAGCCAATTAATATGATAGAGCCCAGCGCAGCCAAGATGCCGATGATCTTGTAAGCATCCACTTTTTCTTTGAACATTAGGATAGCGACCACTGATGACAGGAGTAGGACACCGATACTATTGACAGGGAAGAGGACAGATCCATCCCAGCCTTGGTTAATCAGGACGGACAATAAGTAGATGGTAAAGAAATTCGGTATACCCAACATGATACCTGCGAGGACTTCTTTAGCAGTGATGATCGGTCTAAATCTGACAATCAGGATTATCATGCCCCAGATTGCCGCCATTCCAAAAGAATTGGAGACAAACTCGATGCTATTTGTCACAATCCCTTCGACACCGACGATCAATAAAATCACTTCTATAACACCACTGAGTAGAAAGGATAGGAATGGATAGATGTAGAGAGAAAGTTTGATCTTTTCCTCTTTTTTATCCGAGGATTTGACATCAAAATTGACGAGAATGATGGCGACTACAGCTAATACAAGGCCCAGTATCTTCCAGGTATTAGACACTTCATGATAGATCAGGATGCCGAAGAGAGCACTGATCAAGATGGACATCTTCTGATAGATGGTCGTCATAGAAATCCCAAAAAGCTGAAAGGACATGGCCAGAATGTTGAAGCCTATGATGAAAAGTAGACTTAAGGCTAAAGCATAAGGAAACCATGCCTCCTGGAATGGCTGAGTATGCATGATGAATCTGCCAGACAATACGCTTCCCAGGATTAATGCAGTGATATAATTTACCACAATAGCGGGATAGTTACGAATACCGTAGCGAGGGAAAACTTTGAACAAAATGGCCAAAACAACATTAGCTGTAATGCAGAGGAGTAGTACGATCATGAAGGATGTTTAGTTAACATATCATTCAAACTTATACAAAGTTTCATTAACCAATCTTTAGATGAGAGAGATTACTTTTGCATATGATCTTTCTTTGGTCAAGTTAACATATAAGTTCTTTTTTAATATGTATATTTACTCTCTAATTGCTAACTCAGACAAGCTAATATGAATCTTCAAACAATACTACTGGTTGTCGGAGCTATTGCCGTCGTGCTCACATTAGTCGTTGGCCTAATCATAAAAGGACATAAGTCCTGGCTGATGACCTTTTTACAGAATTTTTGCGGTGTATTCTTCCTATTCTCAGGATGGGTCAAAGCTGTGGATCCACTGGGTACAGCATATAAACTCGAGCAGTATTTTAGTGCCTTTGAGTCCACATTTGAAGGGACTTGGTTCAGCTTCATCGTACCGATCTTTCCCTTTTTTGAATCCATGAAGGTGGGCCTCTCGGTTGGCACTATTGTATTCGAGATCATCCTTGGAATCATGCTCCTCTTAGGTCACAGAACAAAATTTTTGAGCTGGGCCTTCTTTTTGATCATACTGTTTTTCACCTTTTTGACTGGATTTACCTATCTGACTGGCTACGTGCCCCAGGGGGTTAATTTCTTTCAGATTGGTCAGTGGGCAGAGTTTAAGGAGACGAACATGCAGGTGACTGACTGTGGTTGTTTCGGTGATTTCTTAAAGCTGAAACCATTCGTATCCTTTATGAAAGACATTGGACTGATGTTTCCTGCTGTCTATTTCTTGTTTAAGCATAAGGATATGCATAAGCTGTTTTCCAAAGGCGTCAGGGATATCATTGTCGGGATAAGCATCGTCGGGCTACTCATCTACTGCATGAGTAATTATGTGTGGGATCTTCCCCATGCTGACTTCAGACCCTTTAAAGCTGGTGCTGACGTCAGGACCCAAAAACAAGTCGAGATGGATGCCGCAGGAAATGTCGAAATATTGGGATGGAAATTTATGAATGCGAATACAGGCGAGGAAGTATCGCTCATGAATCCAGACTACATGGCGATCTATAAGGACTACCCGAAAGAAGAAGGATGGTCCGTGGATCAGATCAAGTCTCAGCCCAGCATTGAGGCTACCAAAATCAGTGACTATGAGATCTCTGATTCGGATGGCAATGATGCGACAGAAGAACTCCTTAATGATCCGAATGCGTCAATTATGATTGTGAGTCACAAGATGAAAGGGGATGGCTACGAGAAGAAGACATCGACATACATGGATACGGTGATATTAAGATATGACACGATCACGGGCATCGATAATCAGCTCCAGATTCTTACCATTGATACCATCGTCGAAAAGACCATTACTAAGACGGACTATAAGTGGGAGAGTGACTTTGCTGCGAAGTATCGAGATGTCATCAAGCCTTTTACCGATGCTGCGAGGCAGAGTGGCATCAAGGTCTACGGCGTAGCTGGTGGAGCGGTGAAGGAGCAGTTGGAAGATTTTAGCGAAGAGATGGGTCTGGGATTCGAATTTTACACGGCGGATGACATTCTGTTGAAGACCATTGTCCGATCTAATCCAGGAATTGTGCTGTGGAAGGATGGTAAGATATTAGATAAGTGGCATGAAAATAAGCTGCCCACATTCGAATCAGTGAAAGAAGCATATCTGAAATAATTAATTATATAAAATTAGAGATTTGATTGTAATACTACCGTAACATTGTCGTTCTTTACAGTCTAACTTGAATAATCTAATAAGGCATGTTAAGCAGAAGGGGGATACGCATAAAAGTCATGCAAGTGCTCTACTCTTTGAACAGAGACGCAGAGTTTGAAATCAAAGGGGCGAAAAAAAGGTATTGGGACTCTATCGAGGAGACTTTCCAGTTATTCTTATTCAATTTATACAATCTCATCCAGATCACTCAGGAGGCGAAGACAGATGCTAAAAAGCGTAAGTCAAAGCACCTACCATCAGATCAAGATAAAACCTTCACACCCAAGCTATATAACAACGAACTCATCCAATCACTCGTAGAAAACAAGAAGCTGAATGATAAATTCAAGCAGCTGGGATTTCACGAAAAGGTGAATCGTGACTACTCTAAAAAGATATACCAGCAATTCTTAGAAGGCGAAGCGTACAATGAGTACTTAAGTAAAGCCACGACTAATGAGGATCACTTAGAAATCCTCTTAGAGCTATACCGACACTGCCGAAAGCATGAGATATTCATCGAGGCCATGGATGATAATTTCACTAACTGGCTGGATGACAAATCTGTGGTCATCGGCACCATCAAGAAAGTATTGAAGACGCTACCGCAGAAGGATGATAATTTCTACATGGATCACTATCCTGATGCAGAGACCACTAAAGATTTTGGCATAGAGCTGCTGCAGTCTTCCAGTAAGCAGGACGAAGATCTGCTGACGATGATCAAGCCAGCGCTGAAAAACTGGGATCATGAGCGGCTGGCAGTCATTGATATGATACTAATTAAGATGGCCCTTATCGAGTTTATGAAGTGTGAGACCATCCCGACTAAGGTCACGCTCAATGAATATGTAGAAGTCTCAAAGCTCTACAGTACACCCAAGAGCAAAGACTTCATCAATGGTATATTGGACCGGCTCATGAAAGAACTCGACGAAGCAGGAAAGATAAATAAAGAGGGTAGAGGCCTCATCGAATAGATAACAGAATAGATATAATTACCTCTATGATTAAGACAGTTCACATCATAGATTTTGGTTCGCAATACACCCAGCTGATAGCAAGAAGGGTAAGAGAACTTCAGATCTATTGCGAGATACATCCTTGTACTAATCCACCCACATTTGATGAGCATACGACTGCTGTGATCCTATCAGGCAGTCCATACTCTGTCAATGATCCCAGCGCACTCCAATTTGACCTGGATCTTGTCATCGACAAGTATCCAGTACTCGGTGTCTGTTATGGAGCTCAGTATATCTCCTCCTCTTTAGGAGGAAGGGTGGAGAGTTCTGACAAGCGTGAGTACGGTAAGGCCGAGCTCAGGCTGAAGCAGCCAGAGGATGTGTTTTTCCAAAACATCAGCCAAGAGTCCCAGGTGTGGATGTCTCATGGAGATACCATTTTCGACGTCCCAGAGACATTCGAGATCATAGGTGAGACGGACTCGATTCCGATAGCTGCATTCAGATCTAAGCCAGGTCAATACCAGCATCCGGTCTACTGCATTCAGTTTCATCCCGAGGTCAGCCACAGCTTACAAGGCAAGACCTTACTCGAAAATTTCTTAGTGAATATTGCAGGGTGTGCCCAAGACTGGACGCCTGATAATTTTATAGAGTCCACCATCAGCAGACTCAAGTCTGAAATTAAGGAAGATAATGTCGTGATGGGGCTCTCCGGTGGCGTGGATTCTACCGTAGCGGCTATGCTGCTGCATAGAGCGATCGGTCAGCAGCTGACATGCATCTTCGTCGACAATGGCCTGCTCCGCAAGAACGAATACCAAGAAGTATTAGACAGCTATCAAGGCATGGGGCTGAACATCATAGGTGTAGATGCTGCGGATAACTTCATAAATGAGCTTGAGGGTGTATCAGATCCCGAGAAAAAGAGAAAGATCATCGGCAGAGTATTCATAGAAGTATTCGAGAGAGAAGCTAAAAAGCTGGACGATATCAAATGGCTCGGTCAGGGCACGATCTATCCAGATGTCATCGAGAGTGTGTCAGTCCATGGCCCTTCAGCCACCATAAAGTCTCACCACAATGTAGGAGGGCTACCAGACATACTCAATCTGGAAATCACAGAGCCACTCAGAAACCTCTTCAAGGATGAAGTGAGGGTGATGGGTAGAGCGATGGACATCGCAGAACACATCATAGGAAGACATCCATTTCCTGGTCCAGGGCTATCCATCAGGGTACTTGGTCCCATTTCCCGAGAAAAAATAAAGCTTTGCCAGGAGGCAGACGCCATCTATATCAATCTGCTTAAGGAAAAGGGTCTGTATGATCAGGTGTGGCAGGCGGGTGCCATACTGCTCCCAGTACAGTCTGTCGGTGTGATGGGAGATGAGAGAACTTATGAATACACCATTGCGTTAAGATGTGTGAACTCTGTGGATGGGATGACAGCAGACTGGAGCAAGTTGCCTCATGAATTTTTAGAGATCGTCTCTACAGAAATCATTAATCATGTC
>CALFUK010000103.1 GCA_937929945.1 uncultured Saprospiraceae bacterium | reverse complement strand
AAAGGACCGCAAATATACAGTTTTTCTTTCGATTCTGAAAGGCTGCTATCTAATATTGTTCTGAGCGCTAAGATGAGCATTTTTGGCAAAAGGGGATCAAGTGTTGACTGAAGATCTCTTCCCAGCCTTTCTGGAGTGAATTCAGCGTCTTTTCAGTGGTTATGCCAATGAATTCAGCCCGATATGACAGCGTGGTAACACCAGATAATTCTGACAGGCCGAACTTCTCATAAGAGAGGGCAGGACCTCCGAACTCACCACTGAGCATGCCCCTGACCTGCAGGCTGTGCGGTCGGTCTACGCCGATCACCTCTCCCCATATTAAGCCTTCGCCCTCGCCAAAGTCTTCGTACATCTTGCCACCAAGCTGTACCTCGATAACGAATCGTTTCGTTTTAGCATTCGTATAGAAGTCGGGTGACCACCATTCATGTAGCCTTGTGAACAGACATTCCCATACTTCCTTTTGTGGAAGCTCGATCTGATAGTTGAGTTCGAAATGAGGCATAATCTTAGTTTTTAAGCATCGACATCGTATGATAATTATGAAATTATTTCAAGCTAAACCAGGGAAAAAGGCATCCTGGAAGTGCTCTAGACGTACCACCAGTCCAGCTGAATCTAATAGGATAGCGATGACGTCAAATCGAATTGACCACTCATGGCCAGCTTCTTGCATATACACTGCAGCTCCTTGAGCCATCAGTTTTTCTTTTTTTGCATCAACAGTCTGCTCAGGCGATCCATAGCCGTCGCTGGTCCTGGCTTTGACCTCTATGAAGACCATGACGTCTTGATGCATGGCTATGATGTCAATTTCGGATTTCTGACGGCTCCAGTTTTTCTCCAGTAATACATAGCCTTGCTTCAGAATATATTCTGTCGCTGCTTGTTCGCCGATAATTCCTTTCCTATGTTTGTCGTTTAGTTTTTTGTACGTCACAGTCCGAATATCTGACAGAAAAGATTCTTTCACTGAATATTACTAATAATATGTTACAAAGCCATAATCCAACGCAAACAAAGGCCTGGGCAGCTCTGCAAGCGCACTTCCAAGCGCAGAGGCAGATACACATGAAAGATCAGTTTGCACAGGAGACGGACAGGTATGAGCGGTACCATCAGACCATTGGAGATGTCATCATAGACTACTCGAAGAACCGTATTTCAGATAAGACGATGAGCCTACTCATGGATTTAGCCAAAGAGCTGAATCTGGCTGATGGCATCGAGCAGATGTTCTCTGGTCAGGCGATCAATGAGACTGAGGGTAGGGCAGTGCTCCATACCGCCCTGCGTCAGCAGTCAGATGAGCCCGTCTTGGTCGATGGTGTCGATATCATCCCGAAAATCAAATCGGTGCTAAGCCGGATGAAGGTCTTTTGCGATGCGATTCATGCTGGCCATAAGACGGGTCACTCAGGGCAGAAGATCACCGACCTAGTGAATATCGGTATCGGCGGATCAGATCTTGGACCAGTGATGGTGACGGAAGCGCTAAGACCCTATTGGAAGGAAGGGATTCAGACACACTTCGTATCTAACATTGACGGCACCCACATCACAGAAGTGCTCCGACGCATCGACCCTGAGACGACACTCTTCATCATCGCTTCTAAGACTTTCACGACGCAGGAGACGATGACTAATGCACATACCGCCAGAAGATGGTTTCTCGAATCAGGTGCCACAGAGGAGGCTATTGCAGATCACTTCATTGCCTTATCGACTAATGTTGCATCGGCCAATGAGTTTGGCATCGAGACTGAAAATATATTTGAGTTTTGGGACTGGGTAGGTGGCCGATATTCTATGTCAAGTGCCATCGGCATGAGCATCGCCCTTACGGTGGGTTATGATCATTTTGCCGAGCTATTGCGTGGTATGAATGATATGGATGTCTATTTCAGGCAGACTGCACTCGAGCAGAATGTGCCCGTGATCTTAGCACTGATCGGCATCTGGTATAATAATTTCTTTGGGGCAGAATCAGAAGCGATCCTGCCTTATGATCAATACCTGCATCGATTTGCAGCCTACTTCCAGCAGGGCAATATGGAGAGTAATGGCAAGTCCGTGGACCGCAGTGGCCAATCGATAAACTACCAGACAGGACCCATCATCTGGGGAGAACCTGGCACGAATGGGCAGCACGCCTTCTACCAGCTTATCCATCAAGGCACTAAACTGATACCGTGCGACTTCATAGCTACTGCCCAGAGCCATAATCCAGTGGGAGACCATCACGAGAAATTACTGTCTAATTACTTCGCACAGACCGAGGCACTGATGAAAGGAATGAGTGAGGCCGAAGTACGAGCAGACTATGAGGCTAGCGGAGCTACTGACTACGAATCCATTGTCCCCTTCAAAGTATTCGAGGGCAATCGACCGACGAATTCTATTTTACTGAAAAAATTGACCCCATTCACCTTAGGACAGCTCATCGCTATGTATGAGCATAAGATATTCGTACAGGGTTACATCTGGAATGTCTTCAGCTTTGATCAGTGGGGTGTACAACTTGGAAAAATATTAGCCAAATCCATCCTGCCTGAACTGATGGATGATGCTCAAGTCACTGCGCATGACAGTTCGACCAATGGGCTGATCAATAGCTATAAAGAAATGAGATCATGAGTCAGACCACTACTATATATCCACTGCGAGGGGTCATCCAGCATTACGCATGGGGAGGTCAGCACTATATCCCCAGCCTCTTAGGAACTGAGAATGCTGATGGTCAGCCACATGCCGAGTACTGGATCGGGACGCACTCCAAAGGTCCTGCTCAGGTTAAGGTGGATGCAGACTGGCAGGATCTTACGACACTGACTAAGCTGCCGTACCTGCTGAAGATATTAGATGTGAACGCCATGCTGTCGATCCAGTCTCACCCAAATAAAGGGCAGGCTCAGATCGGCTTCGATCGTGAGAATGAGGCAGGTATCCCACTTGATGCCCCACATCGAGTGTTCAGGGATGATAATCATAAGCCTGAGCTGATGGTCGCACTGAGTGACTTCTGGCTCTTGCACGGATTTCGTTCACTGGAGAGCATTCGTCAATGGGTGCAAGAGATGCCGGCATTCAGAGCAGCTTTTTCGGAAGAGATCACTGATATCGAATCATTCTACACGCGGATCATGAGGATGTCGGAGGCCGAGCAGAGATCTATCCTGACAGACCTGCAGCAAGATCTGAAAGAGGTCGATACAGAAGATAAAGATTTACCGCATTATTGGGCTCTTCGTGCTTTTGAGAGCTATGGCATGGATCCAGGTATTTTCTCCATTTATTTATATAATCTGGTTCACTTACGTACAGGAGAAGCTATTTATCAGGAGGCGGGGATACCACATGCCTATTTAGAAGGTCAGAACATCGAGATCATGGCTAACTCTGATAATGTCTTTCGTGCGGGGCTGACGCCTAAGCACATTGACATTGATCTACTGTTGGCGCATTTATCATTTGATACCGTGGTGCCGAAGGTCATCACCTCTGAGGCCAGCTCCAGCTTTGAACGTAGGTATCCGAGTCCGGCTACCGAATTCGAAATCAGAATCATCGATGTGACGGCTGCGACACAAGTAACTATAAATTCATTTTCTCCAGAATGTTACTTTGTACTAGATGGACAAGTCCAAATAGAGTCAGAAGCAAATGACTTCCTATGTCAGAAGGGAGAAAGCTTCTACGCGTCCAAAGACATTCAAATTCAACTAAACGCACTATCCGATACGCGGCTGGTGCGCGCTATCACACCATCAAAAGCTGCCGAAACTCAGCCAATTTAAATCAAAATAAATATGAGCTGTACCACGATAAAATCTTGGATCATCCTACTTTTTATAGCAATACTGCCATCACTGGTCTTCAGCCAATACTATGGAGGCGAAGATGGTAAAAAACTAGACTGGGCCCTTTTCTACCTGAGCAATCACTATGTGGACTCTGTAGATACTAAGCCCATTGCCGAGGTGGCTCTCAGGGCCATAGCAGCAGAGCTAGATCCATATTCTGTCTACCAGACAGCCGAGCAGCTCAGAAAACAGAAGCAAGCAGATAATGGCGTACAGACCATAGGTGTCGGTGTCAATCTCATCATGATCGATGAGAAACCATACATCACCAGTGTCTTCCCGAATAGTCCAGCGGCCATGGATGACATCAGGGTCGGAGATGTCATAGACAAGATCGATGGTCAGTCCATGGCGGGGATTACGACGGACAGCATCAGCCGTCTACTCATCGGCGAATATGATACTCCTGTAAAGATAAAGCTGAAGAGAGACAATAAGTCTCTGACAAAGAAGCTCAAGCGGCAGCGCATACCACTCGTCAGTGTAGAGGCAGCCTTTAAGGTAGATCGAGCCATAGGTCTGATCAGGCTGCGTCGGTTTACCATCAAGACTGTAGAAGAATTTCATGCGGCTATGGAGCAGCTCAAAGCAGCTGGTGCCGAGGACATCATCATCGATATGAGGGGTAATAATGGAGGGGTCTTCACAGCAGCGATCGAGCTGGCATCCCAGTTTTTGGCCAAGGGATCGCTTATCGTCTACACTGATGGCCACATGACTGAGCGTAAGGATCATATTTCGGAAATCGATGGTCCCTATCAGATGGGCAAAGTCGTGATTCTGACTGACGGTGTCACAGCATCCTCCAGCGAGGTCTTCATTGGAGCGCTGCAAGACTGGGATCGAGTAATGGTGATTGGTACACCCAGCTTTGGTAAGGGGCTCATACAGCAATCATACGGATTCAGTGATAGCTCGGCGCTGCGGATCACGATCGGTAAGTATTTCAGGCCCTCTGGCCAATCCGTACAAAACTCCAGTAAGCAGTCACTCACACTACCCAGTGAGATATGTGTAGGCTGTGAGACAAGAGAATACATCAATGAGCAGAGCATCCCCCACCAGACGATGAGTGGTCGGGCTCTCTATTCGCTCGGGGCGGGCATAGTCCCTGATGTGATGCATGTAGGTGACAAATATGAAAGGCCTAATCTCGGATACAGAGTGGTAGCAAGGCACTACTTTGACCATAAGAAGGAGCTGGACTCATCGCTCGGATCAGTACCAGAGCTAATGGCTGATCGGGATCTGGATCAGTTTATTTCACTCAAAGACCCTGGCATATCCACGCGAAATCGGATCGAAGCCAAAGGCTGGCTCGCAGCACTATTGCTCAATACCGAGGCCTATTATGAAGTTAAGTCTTATCAAGACCGGACTGTAGGCGAAGCGCTGAAACGCTTAAAAGATGGGAGCTTTGATCAATTTCGGATCAAGTATTGATGCAGTCGGAGTTGTTTGTAATTTAGACTTTTGGCCACAAAAGTATGCTTATGAAAATAGCTGCGGTACAACTCAGATCTCATAAAGCTGACATCGATGCTAATCTCAAGAAGCACTTGGAATCAGTTGCTCTAGCCGCAGAAGGACGATCTGATCTCGTCATCTTTCCAGAACTATCGATCACGGGCTATGAGCCTAGCGTTGCTAAGGATTGTGCCTTTCATTTGCATGATATCAGACTCCAGCCTTTAGCTCAGGCCTCTATAGATCACCAGCTTATCATAGCTGCTGGCCTGCCCATCATATCCACCACTGGTATTCAGATTGGCATGGTCAGTTTTCTACCAGATGGTACCAGGCAGGTCTATACCAAGGAGCATCTACATCACGATGAGTTAGCCTATTTTCAGAGAGGCGATGGAGATAATCAAGATGTCATTTTTGCTGATCAAAGAATTGCTTACTGTATCTGCTACGAGCTATCCGTAGAGGCGCATGCTAGTCATGCCGCAGCCAGAGGTGCTGACATCTACGTAGCGAGTGTGGCTAAGGATCAGGCTGGTGTGTCAGCCGCTTCCCAGATTTTATCTTCTTATGCTGAGCAGTATGATATGCCAGTGATCATGACTAATGCCGTAGGCACTAATGATGACTTTGTATCTGCTGGTATGACCTCAGTATGGACCCCTGATGGATCCCTACTCGCGCAAATGGATAAGATGCGGGAGGGGCTTCTTTTGTACGATACTAAGCTACAGCTGGCAGACGTTCGTCTAATTTAAGCTGACGTCTCTTCGCACCCTTTTAAAGATATTTGCTCAATATTTGTAAAGAGGACTTTCTATCTAAAAGACTATGTATACTTTTGCAGGATGGGCTATGGAGATCATCGTAAAAAGAAATCTGTCAGTGGGAAGAAGCTGATCACCTTCTTTCTGATGCTGTCACTTCTATGGATATTCTTAGCCAGTATCGCTGACCGCAGTCCTGTAAAGACATTAGGGTCCATTGGCGACTTATTCAAGAGTGATCCAGACCCATTATCCAGGATGAATAAGGAGCAACTCATTGGACTGATTGGCCAACAGAATGGATCCATTGACTCGCTAGAAGCGGTAATCAAAAGCTATAGCGTCATCAAAGAAAATGAGCAAGCCATCATCGATATCGAATCTGATAAGCTCAATGTGAGAAAAGGGCCGTCGCTCTCTCAGCCAGTGCTGTTCAAGATCATGGATTCCACCTTGGTAGATATTCTATACTTCGATGATCAGACCTATGTGCTAGAGGGAAAGTCAGGCTCCTGGTGTAAGATTGGCTACGCTGATCAGCAAGGCTGGGTTTGGGGTAATTATTTGCGGAAGGTGGTGAGGTAGCCTTGGGGATACCCCTGGAAGCAATATTATTTTTGCTTCGAGATAGTAAAACTGGTCAATTGGACATTTCTATTATTGGACGCTAGCTTACTAAGCTTGTTGATTCATCAAGCCATCGCAGGACAATGTAAATCCCCCTTCCTTACATTTTTGTAATGAACGATTATTCTAAGCAGTATTTTCTACTGTCGACGATTACTCACCCTTGCTTTCTACATATGTCAGTTTGCACTTTGGGCAGACTGCTTTATCGTCATCTTTTTTGACTAGTTGGATGTCTGATAAATGCTGTTCGGCGTATGCTTGTATCCAGCCAACATTGGGCTTCGAGCTATGGATTTCGGTATGATTGTTTTTGACAGCATCATAGAATTTGCCACCATATTCTTCTCTTCCCCAACAGTTAGGACACATGCCTTCTGGAGCTTCCTTTCTTTTTAAAAATGAGATGAGGCGTTCTGCTAAGTTCATGGGATTCTGATTTTTTTGTAAAAGTACATCATGTTTTACTAAATGTAAACGTATGAGTCTTGTCTGAAATTAATTTAGTTGATCCAGACTTGATTGCTCAATCAAATGTCTTGCAGCTTGCATTTAGTTTTTGCTTATGCTGGCCTACTTGAAAGCATAAAAAAAGCCCTCTTTCCGTGAAGAAAGAAGGCTCGATTACTTTTGAACTTAAATACGATTAATATCTGTCTCGGTTGTAACCTCCTCTATCGCCGCCTCCGCCGCCATAGCCTCCGCCGCCACGGTTTCCACCGCCGCCGCCTCTACGGTTCTCTTCTCTTGGTCTTGCTTTCTTGACCACAATGTTACGACCATCAATTTCACTACCATCCAATTGTTCAATAGCTGCTGATCCTTCAGCTTCATTAGGCATCTCTACGAATCCGAATCCTTTGGATCTTCCTTCGTATTTGTCCATGATAATTTTGACAGAATCAACCTGTCCGAACTGCTCAAACGCAGATTGCAATTCGCCTTCGCTCGTGTTGTACGAAAGTTTTGCTACAAAAATGTTCATTAAAAAAAATTAAAACGATTAAAAAAAACTGAGTTTAACAATGCAATAAGAGCAATCGAACTTAGAAATTTGGATGATTTGAAAGAGACGTTTTGCTATAATTCATATAACTCATTGTAAAACTACGCTATTATAAGGATAGATGCCACTACTTAAGTTCCGTTTTAGATCAAAAAACATAAAACTTAATACTAAAGCTCCTGTTTACTGCCCAATAATATGTGGAATTCAAAATTATACCAGGCCATTACCAGGCAAATCAAGCAAAAAAAGAAACACCAGGCCCCTCAGCCCCTGCTCACAGAGCCGATCAATGACGAGGATATTTCGCAGTTTGAAGCGGAGCAAGCTGGCAGAAATTTTGGCAATCATCTTCTTACTCAAATCCGAGATGAATACCATGCCAAGGAGAGCGGTCAGCCTACTGGTGGTGCTTTTCATTTTATCAATCAGCGGGGCATTGTGGGCTTTGCTCTTGATGCGAAGCGCTATAAGCATGGCCTTCAAGACTGGCGACACTTCCAGGTCTTCTGCAGTCAGAGGATACTGGATCTGGGCTATGTGATGCGTGTCAAGCAGATCGAGACTCAGACCTGCATGGATAATCTGACCTCTACTTATAGGTACTATCTCAAGCCCTCCATCAAGGGCATGAAGTCGCTGCCGATGGATCAGCTGTACGGTAATGTATCGATAGAATTAGTTCTGCAAAACAGTGAGGTATTTCGATTTATTTTCAGGACGAATTACTACAGCGACCGCAACTACCAAGAGGTTCGGGATTTTAAAGAATTATTACATTTGATGATTCAAGAATAGATACGAACTATATGTCCACAGCGATCAGCAAAAAGACGATCAAATTCGTCACAGATCTTAGTAAAAACAACAACCGCACTTGGTTTCAAGATCATAAAGCGCAGTATGATGTCGCGCAGCAAAATGCCAAAGACTTTATGGCAGATCTTACAGATGAGCTGAGTAAACATGATCGCATAGAGAAGTCTAAGCTCTTTAGGATTTATCGAGATGTTCGGTTTTCTAAGGATAAGACGCCGTATAATCCAGCATTTCGCATGTCATTTAACCGAGAGAAGCCTTATCTGCGGGGAGGCTATTATTTGGGGATCAGTCCCACCGAAACATTTCTGGGGGCTGGCTTTTGGAATCCCGCTCCAGCTGATTTAAAATTGATCAGAGATCACATCGCTCAGGACGCCACCCCACTGCGTAAGTTATTTAAGGCAAAGAAATTCGTAGACACCTTCGGAGCTATCGGCGGTGACCAAGTAAAATCAGCACCCAAAGGATATTCAAAAGATCATCCAAACATTGACCTCCTGAGATTTAAGCAGCTCGTTGTGTCTAAGACCTATACCAAAGCTGAAACAACTGCAGAAGGATTTGTGACCCAGGTAGCGAAAGACTTCAGAGCCATCCGTCCGTTTTTTGACTACATGAGCGACATCCTCGGCCATGATCTGAATGGCGAACCACTGTATTAGCACTCACATATCAAAATCATAATAGATGCTATATTAACCGATTGTATTCTATTTTTAATCTATTAGGTCAATTAATCATTAGATTTTTGCTTTTATTCGAACATCTCTCTGCCGATAAGACCCGATTATCCTTTATAATTCATTAGATTTGAAAGCTCGGCCTAGATTGGCTACAGAAGATTTTCTTCACATCGAGAATATCTTAGGTCAGCTGTTTTGTCTTCCGAGGACCCGATTGACTGTCACAGTTTAAGAAAATTCAATATGCAACAATCAGTAAAAAACAAAGGCATGTACGTGCCTCAGCTCGAGAGCGACGCCTGTGGTACGGGCCTGATCGCCAATCTGAACGGTATCACATCCTTTCAGATCGTATCTGATGCTTTAACCATGTTAGAGAATATGGAGCATAGAGGAGCGTGCGGCTGCGAGCCTAATACTGGTGATGGTGCAGGGATTCTGACTCACATACCTCATGAATTACTAAAGGCGGATTGTGATTTTCAGCTACCAGAGAAAGGAGCCTATGGTGTGGCCATGACATTCTTTCCTAAGGTAAAAGAGATTAGAGACTCTTACTGGGCGGTTATCTTGAAGTGCGCAGAAGACCTTGATTTTACCGTCTTAGGCACCAGAGTGGTCCCCGTCGATGCTTCAGATATTGGGCCGACAGCGCTGAGTACTGAGCCTCAGGTCGAACAAGTCTTCTTCCAATACACTAAGGAAGTGGATAACAAGTCACTTGATCGAAAGCTGTACGTACTGCGAAGATACATCACGACTGAGATCGAAAAGCTGGACTCCGATGATCGAGATGACTTCTACATAGCCTCACTCTCTTGTGATACCATTATATACAAAGGGCAGCTGACATCTCTTCAAGTCAGAGTCTACTATAAAGACTTACAGAATGAGCTGTATGAATCAGCTATCGCCTTAGTCCACTCCCGATTCTCAACGAATACAGTGCCTAAGTGGAAGCTGGCCCAGCCTTTCCGATGCATTTCGCACAATGGAGAGATCAATACCATCCAGGGTAATATCAACTGGTGGAAAGCCAGAGAGCCATTTCTAAAGAGTAAACTCTTCTCCGAGAAAGAGCTGGATATCATCTTTCCAATCTGCGACTTGATGAATTCTGACTCCTCTAATTTTGATGGTGTCTTGGAGTTTCTTCTGCATGCTGGTCGATCCATCCCACACGTGCTGATGATGATGATCCCAGAAGCGTATCAGAATGATGTGAATGCTGAGCAATACAAAAAAGACTTTTACCAATACCACGAAGCACTGATGGAGCCTTGGGATGGTCCCGCTTCCATCTGCTTCACTGATGGGACACTGGTCGGTGCCACGCTTGATAGAAATGGACTCCGACCCTCCAGGTACATGCTCACTGATGAGAATGTACTGATCCTGGCCTCAGAGACTGGTGTGCTGCCAGTGGATCAGTCCACCGTGGTGTTAAAGGATCGCTTGGAGCCCGGTAAAATCCTGGTGGCTGATCTTGACGAGCATCGGATTATTGGTGATGACGAATTAAAAAGTATCATCTGTGGCCGACAGCCCTACTCCGAATGGCTAGAAGAATCAAAAACTGATTTTAACGATATACCAGTCCAAAACATCAAGCACCCGACGCCTGATCTACCCCTGATCAAGCAGCAGATAGCCTTTGGCTTCACTAAGGAGGATGAAGAGGTACTCTTGGATGCCATGTCAGAGTTAGCTAAAGAACCGATAGGGTCTATGGGATCCGATACGCCGCTCGCCGTACTATCCAGATATGCTCAGCATGTGGGTAGCTACTTCAAGCAGCAGTTCGCCCAAGTGACTAATCCGCCCATAGACTCTCTCAGAGAGAAGGCCTTCATGACACTCAATACTTATCTCGGAGGTTCATCTGATATTTTAGACCAGAGTCAGAATACAGTGCAATTCATGAGGATAGACAGTCCGCTTCTGTCCCGAAAAGATTTCAGCAGGCTACAGGATTTATCCATCACCTCTTTTAAAGCTAAGACGATAGATGCGCTTTTCCCGGGTGATTATAATAATGGAGATCTCAAGGCCGCTATTGAAGCTTTATGTATAGAAGTAGAGCAAGCGATCAGTGAGGGCCATAACATCATCGTCCTCTCTAACAGAAAAATATCTCAAACAAAAGCCGCCATACCGTCACTGCTGTACACGGGCGCTGTCCATCACTATCTGATTACGAAAGGCTTGCGAAAGTCAGTATCTCTTGTTGTCGATGGTGGAGACATCATTGAGACGCATCACTTTGCTACCCTGATCGGTTATGGAGCAGATGCAATATATCCAGGCGTCAGCTATGATTCGATAGAAGCGCTGAATGAGGATGACGCTGAAAAAGCCATCAAGAATTATCGCTACGCCGTGGAGAAGGGCCTGCTCAAAGTCATGTCAAAGTTAGGCGTATCTACGGTGCTATCGTATAAGGGTGCACAGACATTCGAAGCACTGGGCATCGCTGATGATGTCATCGATGTGTGTTTCAAGGGGACGATCTCGAGAATCCAGGGAATGAATTTTGACAACTTGGCGACTGAGGCCCTGGCGAAGCATTTTCTCGCATTCGAAGATAGTCAGCACAGTACCTACCTGCAAGATCTGGGCGTATACCAGTGGAAGAGAAGGGGAGAGTATCACCTGTTTAATCCGACGTCCATTCATTTGCTGCAGCACTCTACGGCCAATAATGACTACAGCATATTTAAGAAATACACCAAGGCCATCAATAAGCAGGATAAGCAGGCATGTACACTGAGAAGCTTATTTGATTTTGTGCCAGGGCAGGCTATACCCATTGAGGAAGTGGAGCCCATAGAGGACATCATGAAGCGCTTTGCTACGGGAGCGATGTCTTTTGGGTCTATCTCCTATGAGGCTCACTCGACACTGGCGATCGCGATGAATCGCATCGGTGCTAAAAGTAACAGTGGAGAAGGTGGCGAAGACGAAGAAAGATATGCGGTAAAGGAGAATGGAGACTGGGAGAGATCAGCCATTAAGCAAGTGGCATCAGGGAGATTCGGAGTGACCAATAACTATCTGACGAATGCCACTGAGCTGCAGATCAAAATGGCCCAAGGGGCTAAGCCAGGTGAAGGCGGTCAGCTGCCTGGCCATAAGGTGAATGACTGGATCGCACGGGTGAGAAATTCGACTCCTGGAGTAGGGCTCATCTCACCACCTCCCCATCATGATATTTATTCGATAGAGGACTTGGCACAACTTATTTTTGATCTAAAGAATGCTAACCAAGAAGCGCGCATCAGCGTCAAGCTGGTGTCTAAAGCTGGGGTGGGGATCATCGCTTCTGGAGTGGCTAAGGGTCATGCGGATCATATCCTGATCTCTGGGCATGATGGTGGTACGGGAGCATCGCCACTGAGTTCGATCAGGCACGCTGGGCTGCCCTGGGAGCTCGGATTGTCAGAGACTCACCAGACACTCATCAAGAATAAACTGAGAGACAGAGTGGCCATCCAGACTGACGGACAGATCAGGACGGGTAAGGACATGGCGATAGCGACGCTGCTCGGAGCAGAGGAGTGGGGCATAGCGACAGGAGCTCTAGTGGTAGAAGGCTGTATCCTGATGCGTAAGTGTCACCTGAATACCTGCCCCGTAGGTATAGCGACTCAGCGAGAAGAGCTCAGAAAGAAGTTTGAAGGAAAGGTGGAGCACGTGGTGAATTTCTTCAGATTCTTAGCTGAGGATATGCGGAGTATCATGGCCGAGCTGGGATTCAGAAGTATCAATGAGATGGTGGGCAAGTCCAATCGGCTGAAAGTCAGAGAAGACCTCAGTCACTGGAAAGCTAAAAACATAGATCTGAGTCCAATCCTGTACAGAGATCCACTAGCTGATGAGCAGGTGGAATACAAAAATAGGGAGCAAGATCATGGGCTCGAAGATGTACTGGATAGAGACCTGATACATGCGGCTGCTCTGGCCATTAAGGATGAGAGCTTCTATACAGGAGAATTTTTGATTAAGAATACAGACCGCGCCGTAGGTACGATGCTGTCTAATGAGATAGCCAAAGGATATGGTAGCGCTGGACTGCCTGATGGTTCTATAGCTATCAGATTTATAGGATCAGCTGGCCAAAGTTTTGGGGCCTTTGGAGCTAAGGGCATCGCCTTTACCTTAGAGGGTGATACGAATGATTATTTTGGTAAAGGGCTGAGTGGAGGACATCTGATCGTCGTGCCAGACCGTAACTCTAAGCTGGAGCCGGAGAAGCACATCATCATCGGAAATGTCGCGCTGTATGGTGCGACATCAGGAGAAGCCTACATCAAGGGTAAGGCAGGAGAAAGATTCTGTGTCCGTAACAGCGGTGTGAGTGCCGTCGTAGAAGGACTCGGTGCGCATGGATGCGAATACATGACAGGAGGCCGAGTGGTCGTACTGGGTGAGATCGGGCGTAACTTCGCTGCGGGTATGAGTGGAGGCATCGCTTACATCTATGATACGAAGCAAACGGCAGCCATCAATGTCAATATGGAAATGGTCATCCTCGATGAGTTAGAGAAGACGGACTATAAGAAAATCAGAACTATGGTACGAGATCACTTCAGGCATACGGGTAGTCTCAAAGCACTGAGTATTTTGCAAAACTGGGATGAGACGAAAACCAAATTTGTCAAAGTCATGCCGACTGAATACAAGGCCATCTTAGAGAAAAAGAAGCAAGAAAAAATGCAGGCCTTGGCGTCCGCATAGTCATATTATCGTTTAAATATTTACACATGGGAGATGCACACGGATTTATGAAGATTAAGCGACAGCTGCCAAAGAAAAGGGCTGTTGACGAAAGACTGAATGACTACCAGGAAATCTATGTTCCTGTGGATGATCAGTTTACGACAGATCAAGCAGCCAGGTGCATGGACTGCGGTGTGCCCTTCTGCCACAGCGGCTGTCCGCTCGGCAACATCATCCCAGATTTCAATGATGCTGTCTACCGAAAAGATTATAAGGAGGCATACGATATACTCTCATCGACAAATAATTTTCCAGAGTTCACAGGCAGAATCTGTCCAGCACCTTGCGAAGCATCCTGTGTGCTAGGGATCAATAATGATCCCGTCACCATAGAGCACATAGAGAAAAGCATCATCGAAGAGGCTTTCGAAAATGGATGGGTCAAACCACAGGTGCCCGCTCAGAGAACTGGAAAAAAAGTGGCTGTCGTAGGCTCCGGACCAGCGGGAATGGCAGCGGCTGTACAGCTCAATAAGGCTGGTCATGCCGTTACGCTCTATGAACGCAATGATAAAATCGGCGGGCTACTGCGCTATGGTATTCCAGACTTTAAACTGGAGAAGAATGTGATCGATCGACGGATAGAAGTGATGGAAGCTGAGGGGATCACGCTGAAGACGAATACCAATATTGGTGTAGATGTAAAGGCGGAAGAGCTACTGGCTGACTATGACTCCGTCGTGCTGACGGGAGGCTCTACTGTACCGAGAGACCTGCCACTACCTGGAAGAAATTTGGACGGAGTGCATTTTGCCATGGACTTCTTAGAGCAGCGTAACCGGCAGGTAGAAGGCCAAAAGAAATTTGACAAAGAAGTGCTCACTGCCCAGGACAAGCATGTCGTCGTGATCGGTGGTGGAGACACAGGTGCTGACTGTGTCGGCTCATCTAATCGGGAGAAAGCGAGCTCCGTGACCCAGATCGAGCTACTCTCCAAGCCACCATCCAATAGGCACGAGAAGACGCCTTGGCCACTCTGGCCCATGATGCTGAGGACCTCCAGCTCTCATGAAGAAGGATGTGATCGCCAGTGGGCCATGCTGACCAAAGAATTCGTCGGAGATGAAGCAGGTAAACTAATAGGCATCAAAGTCGTCGATGTAGAATGGCAGGTCAATCCTGAAGGCATCAAGTCTGAACTATCAGAAATCGAAGGCACTGAGAGAATGATCGAATGTCAGATGGCATTGATCGCTTGTGGCTTCCTGCATCCACAGCACGAAGGACTGCTGAACAGCTTAGGCATAGAGCTGGATAATCGGGGTAATGTGAAGACAAAGAAATACCAAACCACCAATCCAAAAGTATTCGCTGCGGGAGATATGAGAAGAGGTCAGTCGCTGGTCGTCTGGGCCATCGCCGAGGGAAGAGAAGCAGCTATCGAAGTCGATAAATACCTCAATGAGGGCTACTCCATCTTAGAAGCGAGGGATGAGGCGAAGTTGATGGTGTGATGCAAGCTAAAAGGCTTGCCCAAACTTAAATACACAGTCATCCTGAACTCGTTTCAGGATCTATTGCTAAGCACAGTTAACCTTAACTTATACAGTCAACCTCAACTTATACAGTCATCATTAAATTACACAGTCATCCTGAACTTGTTTCAGGATCTCCCCTAAGCGCTGCAGTCTTACAAGAGTCTAAAGTGACGACCCTGAAGTAACAACTGATTTCATATGTTTAAATTTAAGGGCGAAATGCCGATCAGCAAATAGCTAAGTTTAATCATCCACTTGGGTGTCTTAACTATCTACGTCATAGACGTTCCATATGTTTATAATTTGTAACTGAATGCCTGTCAGCAAATAACTAAGTTCAATCATTCCCTTGGGTGACTTAGTTATCTATGTCATAGACGTTTCATGCCGCTAAAGAATGGAAGCAACCAAAGCCCATATCTCAGCTCTGGTCAAAACCTTCAATAAGCTAATAACTCCTTAATTTTAATCCCAAGCTTCTCAGCCGAGGGTAATATGGCTTTTTCCAAAATACTATTGAGCGGAATGGCGGGCAGATTCTCAGAACCCATCGTCATGACGGGGGCGTCTAACTGCGGGAAGCATTGCTCTTGTATCTCGCCAGCTAGACTCAGTGCAAAAGAACTGTGGCGCGCTTCTTCTGTCAATACCAGACAGCGATTGGTCTTGCGCACTGAGGCAAAGACAGTCTCATAATCAAGCGGATTCAGCGTCCGTAGATCGATGATTTCGATTTGACCTTTAAAGTGTTTTGCTGCATGAAGCGCCCAATGCACGCCCATGCCGTAGGTGATGATGGACATGGCTTCGCACGCTGCGACTCTATCTTCATCTGCTACTAATGCCGTCGCAGCTATGCCAAATGGCAAAATGTAATCCTCAGACGGTTCGATACTTTTAGCTGCTGCTGTGCCTGGTACCTTGGACCAGTACAGGCCTTTATGCTCTAGCATCACTACTGGGTTGGGGTCATGATAAGCTGCCTTCAGGAGACCTTTGAGGTCTGCCCCGTTACTCGGATATGCTATCTTGACCCCACGTATGTTAGTGATGATGGACTCGACACTGGATGAGTGATACGGGCCGCCACTGCCATAAGCACCAATCGGTACCCGCAGGATCATGCTCACGGGCCACTTGCCATTGGACAGGTAGTAGGAGCGGCTGACCTCGCTAAACAATTGATTCAACCCTGGCCAGATGTAGTCCGCGAATTGGACCTCCACAACTGGCTTAAGTCCTACGGCTGACATGCCCACCGTAGATCCCACGATGAAAGCTTCTTGTATGGGGGTATTAAAGACTCGCTCGGCACCAAATTTTTGAGCTAAGGTGGCTGCCTCTCTGAAGACGCCTCCTAAACGTCCTCCAACATCTTGGCCGTAAAACAAACACGATTTGTCTTCTCGCATTAATTCTTCCAGTGCGTGTAGAGCACAATCTACCATGACTACTTTTTCGCCATTCGGGGGTACACGTGTGCCGCTTTCTTCAGTGATAGGCGTCGGAGCATAGTCGTGCTTGAAGATATCCTCTGGACGTGGGTCTTCTGCTGTCAGCGCTTGTGCAAAATCTGCTTGGACCTGGAACTTAGCTTCGTGTTCTATTTTTTCGATGGTCGTCTCTGGTACTTGCGCTTCACGCAGTTGTGCTTTTAAAATTGGATAGGGATCATCCAGTCTGGCTAGTTCCAGATCGTCGCGATACCACTCCATTCTGACACCAGATGTATGATGATTTAATAAGGGGACGGTGGCATGGACCAAGAAGGGTCTTCGCTCTTGCCGCATGATTTGCAGCACGTTCTGAATGGTAGAATATGATTCAATAAAATCGTTACCATCAATGCTGATGGCTTCTAAGCCGTGAAACCCTGCTGCATATTCAGCTGCATTTTGCGCTCGTGTTTCGGCGGCATTGGCTGATATGTCCCAGCCATTGTCTTGGACTAAAAATAAAACCGGGAATTGCTTCAATGCAGCCATTTGGAAGGCCTCGGCCACTTCTCCTTCTGTGACTGATGCGTCTCCTAAGGAGCAGAGCACCACGGCTTTGTCTTTGATTGACTGATCATCAAGACCCATTAGTTCTTTGTACTGAATGCCCATGGCAGCACCAGCTGCGGGTATAGCCTGCATGCCTGTGGCGGATGATTGGTGTGGTATTTTTGGTTTGTCAGCATCTCTGAGGCTGGGGTGAGCGTAATAGGTACGGCCTCCTGAGAATGGATCATCTCGTTTAGCTAGTAGCTGCAGCATCATGTCATAAGGTCTCATGCCAATACCCAGCAGCATGGCATCGTCTCGATAATAGGGGAAGGCATAATCTTGCGGTAGTAATTGCATACCCACTGCCAGCTGAATGGCCTCGTGTCCTCTGGAAGTAGCATGAACATATTTCGATACCAGTTTAAAATTCTCTTCGTAGAGCTCAGTCATGGCTTTAGCTGTACACAGAAGTCTAAACCCTTCCTTCAATGTTTGTTTGTTCACCTTTGCTTTGACTAGATTCATATTCTTATTGTTTATCAGGCTGCCTCAGTGGTCTCATCATCTCTACGATGCTTCAACTGAAGACGCTTCAATCAAGCTCAATAGCTAAACTGATGTTCGAAAATCGTTATATTTCTTATATAAATCCATTTTAATAGGAAAAGAACAAACTTTTATAAATAGGCAGATGATTACTATATAGATTGTATATTTAAGTAGGAATATTCTTTGGCAGTGGTCATAAAAACGCCATATTCACTAACTCCACTAAAGCTGTTGAAACATGATGGGTTAGATCGATCGGAAGCTCAGGTGGATGGCGGAGCTCAGCCATGTGCTTTTAATCATTCACTACTAAAATGTAAGCTATGAAGACAGTATTAGATCAAACCGATAAAAAGATATTGACTCTCTTGCAAGAGAATGGAAGGATGTCTGTCAAAGACATAGCCAGTAAGTTGGGGCTCTCTACCACACCCATATTCGAACGCATCAAAAAATTGGAACGTAATGGCACCATTGACCACTACACTGTGGTATTAGATCACAGAAAACTGGGTAAAAAGCTCTATGCCTTTGCACACATCTCATTGAAATATCACGACCGGGAGTTAGTCGAGACATTCGTAGAAAAAATAGTTGCCATCCCAGAAGTTATGGAGTGTCACTATTCTACGGGCAGTGCAGATTTCATCATAAAGATACTAGTAGAGGACATGGATCGATACAAAGAATTTGTCATGGAAAAACTCTTTGATATCCCTAACATTGGAAAAATAGATTCTTACCTCTCCTTAGAAGTCAGAAAGAAATCAAACATCATCCCCATAGATTAATATCTGTACTGTGTAAGGGAATAATCAGATAAAAGGCCAAGGTTCATAATGCAAATTAAGATAGACTTAGCCTCTTAGTTTATGCCTGAGATGACAGTCGAAATTGCTAGATTGGTGGAGTCAAAAGACAAGGCGTGGCAAAGTATTGTGGTTGTTCGAAATGAAGGAGGAGAAGGAAGTTTACTAAAATAAGCAAATAAAAAAAGGCTTTGCCTTTGCAAAGCCTTGTCTGTAATGCTGATTGTTGACATTTTCATGTCACTCACTAGAAACCCCTAAGTATAGAACATTTAACCTTAAGACGCACTAAATCACCTATAGGTACACCGTTGGTCCAAAATTTTGCGATTTTAACACAATATTATAGGAAAAATGAGATTGATATGTACTTATTTATCTATATAAAACATTTATAATCAATGACTTAAATAGAAAATAGTAAAATAGAAATTATTGTACTCTGAGTATAGAAATTAGCTGCTGCGTATAGGTGCTTAGTGCTTCATTTTGGCCTGATCCTTAAACAGCCATCCCATGAGTAAGCCGAAAACAAAGCCCCCAATATGGGCCCACCAAGCCACTCCACCAGATGCTGAAGCCCCCAGACTCCCAAATCCGGAGAACAGCTGCTGGCCGATCCAGAACAGGAGAAACAAGAATGCTGGGATATAGAATACACCGAAAACGATGGCGATCATTTTCACACGTGACTTAGGAAACATCACGAGGTAAGCGCCCATCACTGCGGCTATGGCACCGCTGGCGCCGAGAGATGGTATGGAGCCTGGACAGGGCTGAATGGTTTGACTCGTGACATCACAGGGATTGACAGTAGCACAGATCTGACAGCAATTCATCAAGTCGCCAGTGCCCCCTCCCAAGAAGATGTGCGCAGCCGAAGCGACGACACCGCCGAGCAGGTAGAGCATCAGAAACCTGACACTGCCGATGCATGCTTCTATATTATCTCCGAAGATCCAGAGGTATAGCATGTTACCCAATAGGTGAGCCCACCCTCCATGTAGAAACATGCTGGTCACTCCAGTGTGTAGATTCTCACCTCTCAGGATGTCATTTGGTATCGTAGCGAATTCGCAGACTAGGTTTCCTGGAGTGGTGAATTGGACGAGGTATATCACCACATTTAATGCGATGAATCCATAGCTGACGTATGGTTTATATCCACCGACTACATTGTCATCGCCTATAGGAAAAATCATGTGATCAGGATTTAATTATTTTT
>CALFUK010000102.1 GCA_937929945.1 uncultured Saprospiraceae bacterium | reverse complement strand
AATAGCTGACCATATTAGCTGACATGCCTTGCTGCTGTCCAAAGGCTTTTCTGCTAAGGCCGCTATTGACATAGGCTTCGGCAAATTCTTGATAGTTGATGCGCATCTTCATGTTTTTGATAACAAAGATCGCATATCAATACATGCTATGGAAGATGGGGTTGATCGGACGGATACACAGAAGAGACATTTTGTTATTGTGTATCACCTTGCTATCAGTATGGTAACAAAAGACACTAAAACAAAAAGGAGCATCTCTGGGTAGAGATGCTCCTTTTTGTTTTATTTATAGACTGGCTGACTAAAAGAAGGTGAATCTCTTATCATCCACATCTGCTTTTTTCTTGAGTGACTCGATGAGGCCCTGAGATACTTTCAGTCTGGCACTTTGAGCATTAGAGCTTCTGAAGGCCGGCAAGTTAGTCGCTTGGCCTGCATCAATCTTATTCGTGGGGCTCACGAGATAGACACCTGCATTACCTACGATGGGAGCACTGGTCTGATTCGCAGCAGTGCTGCTTAGAGCTGAGATAACTTTCGGCTCATTCCCCAGGTTAGGAATGAATCTGGCATTCATCGCGACACCAGTCGCTGACTCAGAGCTGACACCATAGGCAGCGGCTGCCTCAGCTAAGCCTTTTCCTGCTAGCTGACTCTTGATGATCTCTGACTTTTTCATATTCTGGATCAGTGGGGTAATCTCATCCTTCAGGCTGGCCATGGATCTAAGTCCTTTTGGCTCTGCACTTTTCAGTCCTGCAATGACGAATTTATTCGTGTAGAATAGATTCGGCTCTGTGTAGCTGAATACATCTGGTGCCACATCATTAGGGCTCGTCGCTCCGTTGAAGGCCCATCTGACGATCTCACGGGAAGTATTCCCCGATCCAAGATCTCCTAAGGTATAATCATTAGGCTTCACATTGGAGATGCGATCAAAAGCGACATCACCTCGCTCATTCACAGCAGTCACCATATCATCGAGATAAGGGTAGGCAGCTAAGAGGTCAGCTACTTCTTCGTTGACACGATCTTGAGTTTCAGTCGATGGTATGATCGGCTTATTGATGAAGGCAAATTTGAATTTGGGATCACGATTCAGGTATTTCTGGTCTTCTATCTTGATTAGGTGAAAGCCAAACTGTGACTGCACCGTGTACATCTTACCTTCTTGACCATAATAGAAAGCGGCTGCTTTGAATTCTGGGACCATTCTATCTTGTGCAAAATAACCTAAGTCACCGCCCTTAGCTCCTGAGCCTGGGTCCTGGCTGAACTTCACCGCCAGAGAATCAAATCTCTCCACTCTTCTTTCGATGAGAGTCCGTAAACTATCAATGGTGGATTTTGCCTTAGCGACCGCAGGTGCGTTCGCTCTGTCTGCTGATATCAGGATGTGGCTGGCCTTCACAGAGTCAGGCACGACCTTTTTATCGATCAGCTTGATGACTCGATAGACATTCTGCTCTTCGAATGGACCTGCTAAATCACCAACGGCTAATCTGGGTAAAATCGAAGCGATCGAATCCGTGGTCTGCTGCTCCAATTGCTCACGAGAGAAGTAAAAGTCATTATAGAATCCTTCATTACTCGCAGCAAAAAGCGAATCATCAGTGGTCGACCTGAAGTCTTCTCTCAGCGTCGACATGTCTGCTCTGATGGCAGCTTTATCATCTTCTGTAGCCTTCACATCAAATACGACATACTCGATGGTTCTGGTTTCTACATCATTGGTGTATTGCTCCTTGTTATTATTTATGTAGCTCTTGTAGTCATCATCAGTCAGGCTGACTTGATCATTTCCGACTTGGTCAAAAGGTATTTTCACATAGTTGAAGTCTGCTTTGCCATTAGCATCCTGATAGGCTGTCTGTGCTAACCAGGTGGGGGTGTATACCGCCTTAGAAACTAAGCTATTGAGTTTTTCTTGCTTCTGTGCTTTGATGATCTGCAGCTCCTGCTCCGCCCAGAAATCTCTGAATCTCGGGTCGAGCTCTTCTCCATTCTCTATGGCTGACTTGTATTGATTGAGCTGATTGCGGTCGAGAGCACCTGTATTAGGATTTCTCCAATTCTGCACCATGATGGGGCTCATATTAGAACCAAACTGTAGGTCCATGAGCTCGTCTTTGCTCACATTAAGCCCGAGATCATCCGACTCATCATCAATGATAGCTCTCTCGACGTAGTAATTCCACACATTATCTCTGGTCTGAAATGCATCACCCTGATTGCCAAAATAGACTTGCTCCGTTTTTTGAAAATCACGATAATTGATCTTTTGGCCATTCACCTCGCCCATATCAAAATTAGCTCCGCCACCGCCTAATCCGCTAGCACTTGAGACGTCCATAATGACGAATGCTGCCAGTGCCAGACCCAAAAGGATCAACACAAACCAAAAATTCTTTCTTATTTTTCCTATTAATGCCATTAGATCTTAGTCTTTTAGATGGTATAATTACCTGTGGATCAAACTGTTGTGTAATATTTTAAACCTTTATCCGTCAGTTTGATTTTCAAGGAGTGCAAAAATATAATCTTTGCACCGTTAATTCAAATTATATTGATACTCAGTGAGTTGGCGACATACGCCTCTCTACCCTACTCTGCTTGTACATTGAGCGCAATACTCAGCTCATCCAGCTGCGTCTGGTCAATCGGAGATGGTGCATCGATCATCATATCACGGCCCTGATTATTTTTAGGAAAGGCAATGAAATCTCGAATCGATGACTGACCATTCATGACTGCCGCCAGTCTGTCAAAGCCAAAGGCAATCCCTCCATGTGGTGGTGCACCGTATTCAAATGCATTGAGCAAAAACCCGAACTGCGCCTGCGCTTCCTCCTTCGTGAATCCGAGTAAATCAAAATTCTTAGACTGCAGCTCTCGGTCATGGATCCTGATGGACCCACCACCAATCTCAGAGCCATTGATCACCAGATCATAAGCATCTGCTCGAAGGCTCTTCATGGTCTCATGATCTCCCGTGAGCATGCGGTCCACATCCTCCACCTTAGGTGCAGTGAAAGGATGATGCATGGCATGAAATCTCTCAGAGTCCTCATCCCACTCCAAGAGCGGAAAGTCAATCACCCACAGTGGCTTAAAGTCGCCCTCTTTCATCAGCCCAAGTCTACGCCCCATCTCGAGTCTCAACTCATTGAGCTGCTTCCTGGTCTTCTCTTCTTCTCCGCATAGTATAAATAAGACGTCTCCTGGCTTCGCTCCATGATCTTGCAGGACCTTCAGTAGCACCTCATCACTGTAAAACTTGCCGACAGTCGACTTGATCGTCCCATCACCTTGATACTTCACATAGACCAGCCCCTTAGCGCCGATCTGCGGACGCTGCACCCAGCTGGTGAGCTCCTTCATCTGTTTGTTAGAATAGTCATCTGCTATGCCCTGCGCGAGTACACCCACGACTGTCTCTGCGCTATCGAATACGCCAAAGCCATGGCCTTGAAGAGCGTCATTGAGATATTTGAACTCCATGCCAAATCTGAGATCTGGTTTGTCAGAGCCATACATAGCCATCGCGTCGTCGTAGCTCATCCATGGGAAGTCTCCGAGCTCTATGCCCTTCAGCTCTTGGAATAGATGTCTGGTGAGGCCTTCGAAAGTCTTCAGGACCTCGTCTCTGGTCACGAATGACATCTCGCAATCGATCTGAGTGAATTCTGGCTGCCTGTCGGCGCGCAGGTCTTCATCTCTGAAGCACTTCACGATCTGAAAATACTTGTCAAATCCACCGACCATCAGGATCTGCTTGAAGGTCTGCGGCGACTGAGGCAGCGCGTAGAACTGGCCTTCATTCATACGGCTAGGCACTACAAAGTCTCTGGCCCCCTCTGGAGTACTCTTGATCAAGAATGGGGTCTCTACTTCGATGAAGTCCTGGCTATCCATGTATTTACGAGTCTCCAGTGCCAGCTTACTTCTGAATCTTATATTCTGCTGCAGCGGCGTCCGTCTTAAATCGAGATAGCGGTACTCCATACGGATATCGTCTCCCCCATCAGATTCGTCCTCGATGGTAAAAGGAGGTACTTTAGATGCATTTAATATGTCTAAGCTGCTCGCTTCTATCTCAATCTCGCCGGTCGGCCGATTGGGATTTTTATTCGATCTTTCTCTGACCTGACCACTGACTTTAATCACGAATTCGCGACCCAGTTTGCGCGCTTGTTCGCACAGATCCTGATTGTCATCCATATTGAAGACGATCTGGGTAATGCCGTAGCGGTCTCGTAGGTCCACGAATGTCAAGCCTCCAAAATCTCTGCTGACCTGCACCCAGCCACTCAGCGTGGTCTCCACTCCGATGTCTGAGATTCTCAATTGTCCACAATTATGCGATCTATACATAGTTAATCTTTAGTAGCGGTATGCGATAAAAAGTCGCAAAAATACACTAAAATATGCAGCCGAGCCATCCGAATTTGCCAAGATGCATCTAACAGATTGTACAAGCTCAGCATAAATCTGCGCCCAACTCAGCGATAAATGGCGCCAAATTATTGATTTAGTGCCAATTTTGCTTTTTATATTGTAGCAGGCATAGCCACATGAAGCGAAATAAATCCTACTTGGTTCATTTCGATAGACGACCAAGCCTTGACAATCCGATGACAATAGAAATCGGTATGCGCTTTATCTTTGCCGCGCGAAGAAGTTATGATAGATCGATATAAGATAATTACCATCACGCACCACGACCTTAATGTCAACGAATTAGAAAAATTCGTGGTCAAGAATGAAGCTGATGCGCTGTCCCAGATCAAAGAGGTCATGGGCATAGAGGAATTGCAATATCTATCTACTTGCAATCGGGTGACTTTCCTGTTCTACACGGATGAGGTCATGAGTGAAGATTACCTGGCCAAATTTCTAATCGCAGTGAATCCAGAACTGGCCAAAGAAAAAGTGAGCACGCTGCTACGATTCGTCAAAGTCTTCGAGGGGGCTCCTGCCGTGGAGCACATGTTCTCCATCGCCTCATCCCTGGACTCACTGGTGGTCGGCGAGCGAGAGATCCTACGCCAATGTAAGGATTCCTACACCAAAAGTGCTGGTCTGCAACTCACTGGTGACAACATCAGAATCCTGTCAGAATACACCATCCAGACAGCTAAGGACGTCTACTCTAATACCCGAATTGGCGAAAAGCCTATATCAGTGGTATCTCTGGCCATCCAGAAGCTCCTGGGATCCACTGTGAAGCCCACTGACCGCGTCCTACTGATCGGCGCTGGTGAGACCATAGAGCTGGTCAGCAAATTTTTACAGAAGCATGAATTCACTAATATCTCTATCTTCAATCGAAGCATTGACAATGCAAAGAAGTTATCAGACTTCTTAAAGGCGAAAGCCTTCCATTTAAGTGAACTGAAGTCATACTCAGGAGGTTTTGACTGTATCATAGCCTGTACTGGCGCTACTGATCTCATCGTGACACAGCAACTCTATGAGGCACTTCTTAGAGATGACCAAGATCAAAAGCTAGTCATAGACTTAGCTGTCCCCAATAACGTAGCAAGAAGCATCCCTAATGACCATGATGTAGAGCTCGTGGACATAGAAGCACTGAGAGAGCTAGCGGAGGAGAATATGAAATTCAGGCAGCAAGAAGTAGGCGAGGCTTCAAAAATCATTAAAGAAAGAGTGAATAGCTTCACCAAGATACACCAGCAGCGTCAGATAGAACGAGCACTCATAGATCTCCCCCAAGAGATAGAAGCAGTGAAGAAGAGAGCCATCGAGAAAGTATATTCCAAAGAACTAGAAAAGCTGGATTCTGGGACGAAAGAACTCATTCATGAGATGATGGACTACATGCAGCAAAAATGTGTGGGCATCCCTATGAAAATCGCCAAAAAATCCCTCGTTCCCGAAAAATAATCAACTTCTTAACTTTTACTTATTATTATATTGCCTTAATTACCGTATCTTTGCTAAGCTAAATATGACTCTCACTTGTTTAGATTATTTAGTCAGATTCTAATACGAGAGTAAAAAACCCCTAAGCTAAGTCAAACATATTTTTAACTTATCAATACCTCATACCCGTGCGTATTCTCCTCATCACACTCGCCTGTGTTATATTTTCTATAGATATACAATCACAAGCCATAAGTACCCAGGCAGTAAGTATAAACGAAGTCTTCTACAAAAGGCCTCTACCTGGTAGAGCAGTCAGATTTATAGAAATATACAATAACTCCAATGCAGCCGTAGACTTGTCTGACTACAAAATCGAAGGCCAAGTGTACTATTCTATACCAGTAGGAACCACCATTGGGGCAAACTCTTACCTTATCATAGCAGAAAATCCTAGCCGACTAAAAGTAAGATATAATATACCAGCCCAGGTACCAGTGTTAGGCCCATGGATTGGCAAGCTGAATCTGTATGATGGTGGGATCAATCTGCACAATGAAGAATATTGTAAAATAGATGGCCTGAGATACAGCGGCTGGCACGAATGGCCCAGTACTGCTAGCTCCTCTGCACTATCCATCCAGAAAATACATCCTAGCCTGCCATCAGACATAGGCGGATCATGGGCCAGTGCAGCCCCCACGCCCGGTACAAACAATAGTACTGTGTCAATCAATAATCCCAGTCTGACCCCAATCATTGGCAAAACAACCCATAGTCCTAACAGGCCCAAAACTAATGACCTGGTAGTAATCAGCTCTAACATAATGAATACCAGCCAAATTAATAATCTGTCAGTCAGTTGCGAATACCAAGTGGTCCTGCCTGGTCAATACATTGCTAAAACTGACTCCACTTACAATGAAAACTGGAGGGTTGTCCCGATGAACGATAACGGAATCAACGGTGACGCATCAGCACAAGATGGTATCTACACAGCTACCCTACAAGCAGGCGTGCAACGCAATAGACGACTCATACGATATCGCATCAGAGTCAACAACAACCAAGGCTTCAATCGCCTCTCTCCTGATCAAGCTCATCATGAGTCTAACTATAGTTATTTCGTCTTTGATGAATTTAGAGATGTCAGCGGTATAGATATTAATCTTCTGAATCCGCTGCAACACTATACCTTAATCAGTCCAGTGATACAAATGACCAGAACAGACTATTCTGGCACCCTTGTCACGCAAGATCAGGTATATGATCATGTCGACTTAAGAAAGGAGCGTTTTTATCAAAACCCTCGTAACAATTATCGTGTGGACTGTAATGAAGGCAGGCCAGTCACGGTCCAAAACGATATAGGAGACAACTATAAAATACGCCGAGACAAGCTTCATTTCTCAAGCACCCAAATGAATGACCGAAATAGCCACGGCCTAATGGAATCCATCATATTCAAAATATTTGAGCTAACTGGTAGTTTGGCCTCTTACGCAGACTATGCCCAAGTCAGATTTTTGAATAGCAGTGATCCAACTACCGACTTTCAAGGGCTCCATGTAATGAGAGAATACGCACGTAATTTCAAAGACTACAATGAAGACTTTTTGGCACTTCGCGATCTACCAGATGGCAATATCCATGGATACAGATTTCCGTTTGCCATCCTACACGATGGTGAGCTACAGCCCTACGGACGCAACAATCCTGAATTCCTCAGCTGGAATAATGGCTGGGACGATCTATCAGATGGATGCTCCAGGTGCTCCTTGCCCATACCTCCACAGATCTGGATTGAAGATAATCTGAATCTCGACAATCACTATAGATTCATGGCCGCTCAAGAAGTGATTGCTAATAATGAAACCAACTATGCAGGTCAACATAACTACATAGACTACTATAATCCTGTCACTGATAAGTGGACCGTGATACCCGATGATTTCAATGCTACATTCGGGACCACTCGTGATGAAAACGGCTGGGCGCCAAGGTCAGACTGGGACGCAACAGAAGATGTGCGAGGTCCATTCAAGCAGGCCATTAGGAACTATGCCCCACTCAAAACCGAATTTGAAAATAACATCCGCTCCGTGGTGGATTTGCTGTGCAATACTGAGCAGACCAGCTTCTTAGTAGAAAATGAAGTGCGTAAAATATATGATAGGTCACAGGCTACCAACTGGATAGATGCAGACAAAGCTAAATGGAACCAAGCTTATAATAATTTTGAGACTGTAATTGCTGATTATAAAAACTTTTTTACTGAAAGAAACAATCATCTATCTAGCTTCTATAGCAATGGCCAAATGCCGAATAAACCCACCATAAGTTACACAGGGGCGGCTGGCTTTCCAATTAATGAATTGACATTCTCCAATAGTGCATTTATTGATCCTCAAGGCAACAATACCTTTGCAGCATTAGAGTGGAGAATCGCAGAATGGTCAGATCCTGCTAATGCTGTATATCAGAATATAAAAGAAAACATTTATGAGATCACACCAGTATGGCAGTCAGGTGAGCTTACGAATTTCTCCAACAACATGACACTGAACGAGCCTTCACTCATACCGGGCAGAACCTACAGAGTGCGCGTGCGGTACAAAGACACATCAGGCACAAAAAGTCTTTGGAGCGATCCCATAGAATTCATCGGTGGCAATCCATCCACTGGCGCCAGCTCAGACCTAGTCATCACGGAGTTACTTTACAATGCAGCAGACTCTTGCGGTGAAAATTTTATGGAATTATATAACGCTGGAAACAGCGCCGTAGATGCCAGTCAATTCTCTATAACTGGTGACATCTCATTCACTTTCCCAGAAGGCACCATGATACAGGCTGGAGCCTTCGCTCATATCGCTAAAGACAAGACTGCCTTTGAATACAAGTACAATAAAGTAGCTATAGGGCAATGGACTGGAGAACTCCCACTACAAAATGGCACAATCAAAGTAAAGAACAAATACGACCAAGTATTAGACGAGCTAATGTACACTAATCAATCACCATGGCCCCAGACAACGATGGGATTCTCCATCCACCTGCCTGATCCTACTATGGACAATAGCGCAGGGGCTAATTGGGCTCTGACTGCGGGTTGTGGCCAGCCAGACCAACTCAATGATATTTTAATTGACTCGGATAATGATGGTGTGGAAGATGCTCAAGACCAATGTCCAGGCTTTGATGATAACTTGGACCTCGACAGCGATGGTATCCCAGACGGATGCGATAATGACAATGATAACGATGGCGTACCGGATAATATAGACGCATGCCCAGGCTCAGATGACAGCTTGGATAATGACAACGATGGTATCCCAGACGGATGCGATACTGATGCTGATAATGATGGAGTAAATGACGCTGCTGATACCTGCCCAGGATTCGATGACAATAGTGATGTAGACAATGATGGTATTCCAGATGGCTGCGATTCCATATCATATGCAGGACTCATCATCAATGAGCTGCACTACAGCCCTGGGAATGGTACGAATGAAGAATTTATCGAAATCGTTAATACGAATCAGAATCAATCCTACAATCTGCGAGATGTGAGTCTGGCAGTCGGGATAGACTATACTTTCGATCGTGACTATATCATTCCATCAGCTGCTGACTATCCTCAGAATTACATTGTCTTAGCTAAAGATTCTACTGCTTTTCACGATGTCCACGGATTCGCTGCCTTTGATGTATACAGCGGTGAGCTGCACGATCAAGGGGAACAAATCATCCTCGTGGATCAATACAATAACGAGATAGACCAGCTCAACTACTCCAGCAGCTTCCCGTGGGACGCTGTCCCATCCAATAGTAATTTCAGTCTGGGTCTCATCGATCAAACCAGAGACAACGCTCGGGCCATCAATTGGTCCGAACAATCAGTCTTCACTACTCCAGGAGCTGTGAACACATTTACTCAAGGTGCATATCCTGACTATTCAGCAGTCATTATCAATGAGATATATTACAAGCCCCCAGGCGGTAATGCTGAAGAATTTATTGAAATTGTGAATACGGATCCAAATAATTTTGTTCAACTGATGGACCTCAGTTTCTCTAATGGCATCAGCTATACTTTTAGCCAGTCAAAAATACTCTTACCGGCTATAGCTTATCCTAATAACTATCTCATTCTGGCTAATAATGAAGCCGCTTATCAGGCAGCATATCCTAATGCAGCAGCTCCACATGATAGCTACACAGGTACCTTAAGTAATGCTGGTGAACTCATAAAATTAGTCGACTTCTTTGGACGCACTGTGGATAGCATTTTTTATGATGATGTAGCTCCATGGGATGCCATAGCGGACCAAGGCACCCACAGCCTTGCGCTCGTGGATGTGACTTTAGATAATGCAGCAGCGACTAGCTGGAAAACACAAAATGTAGCAGCTACACCAGGTCTAGTTAACACCTTCATAGATAGCGATCTTGACGGGGTCTTTGATTTCAATGATGTCTGCCCTGGAGGTGATGACACCATAGATACAGATATGGATGGTGTGCCTGATGCTTGTGATGATTGTCCAGTCAATGTCACCAATCTGGCACAGGAAAAACTCGATGAAGATATTTCCACATCAGATTTTATCAGAACGAATGGATACGTGGAGAGTAATGATGCAGTGAGCTATACCGCTGGAAACTATATCTTGCTCGATCCCTCATTTGAAGTGAAGCTCGGAGCTGTGTTTACAGCCATAATCGAAGGCTGTAATTAGTGAGAATCATCTCAAACACTAATAATTATATGCTTATTGAAAAATAATTGTGGAATCACTTACCGCTTTTCGATCGCACGATTAGCCATAGCCATGAGTTCTGTCTGATAGGCAGCACCTAGTTTTTTCTCTAAGACACGACCTTTGGCATCCAAAAAGAGGAGACCTGGGAAATTCTCGACTTCGTAGAGCAGCCTGAGGTTAGGTCCATTACCTTTTTCAGCATCAACCTTGTAATTCACAAAATTAGCATTCAAGAAATCGCCTACCTTTTGATCTGAATACACGTCTTCTGTCATCAACTTGCAGGGGAGACACCATTCTGTGTATAGGTCCAGAAAGACTAATTTACCTTCCCTTGCAGCCTGATCCGTGATGTCTGTCAAGGTAGAATTTTTGATAAAATTGACTGCTGAATTATCCTTTTCTACGGGCCGTTTGTTTACCACTTCTTTGGATGAACTACAGCTCATGACTAAGAAGAGAGACATAAGAGCTATACTATTGAGAATGAATTTCATATGTTTAAATTTTGGAACTGAATGCCTGTCAGCAAATAGCTAAGTTTAATCATCCACTTGAGTGTCTTAACTATCTACGTCATAGACGTTTCATATGTTTAAATTTTGGAACTGAATGCCTGTCAGCAAATAGCTAGGTTTAATCATCCGCTTGGGTGTCTTAGTGATCAACGCCATAGACGTTTCGTAGATTTAAAATTTCAAAAGGTGAAATGCCATTTCGGATTAAATGCGGTAAATCATCAAATTTGGTTTACGTTTTATGGCTCAATGCCTTTATGTAGATCACCTCAGCAAACCTAATCAGACGAAGCACATAGAATCCAACATCCCGACAATTTCCTGACATTAACTATATATCTAATATGTCAAAAATCTTGCCAGTGATCGCCGCCCTCAGAGTCACTGAAATCTAATCCAGTATGCCAGCTGTTAGAGCAGATTCTTGATGATATCTTCTTCAGAAATAGCCTCTGCTTCCGCCTTATAGTTACGGACGATTCTGTGTCGGAGGACATAGTTAGCTACAGCCTGTACATCCTCTTTATCTGGAGAATATTTACCTGAGATGGCTGCGTGGCACTTGGCTCCTAGTACCAGATACTGAGATGCTCTTGGACCTGCACCCCAAGAAATATAATTCTTCACTTCTGCTGGAGCAAGCTCTGAGGCTGGTCTGGTCTTAGAGGCTAGCTGCACGGCGTATTCTAATACATTGTCTGCAATAGGGATTTTTCTAATCAGAGACTGAAAATCTAAAATCTGTTCTCCCGTCAAGATATTAGATAGGCTGATCTTTTGATTCGTTGTCGTATTCTTCACCACTTGGACCTCCTCCTCATAGCTCGGATAATCCAGTGGAATGTTAAACATGAATCGATCCAGCTGTGCTTCTGGCAGTGGATAGGTCCCTTCTTGCTCGATCGGGTTCTGCGTCGCCAAAACAAAAAATGGCTTATCTAAGGTGTACTTCACTCCGCCGACCGTGACGCTGCGCTCTTGCATCGCCTCCAGCAGGGCTGACTGCGTCTTAGGGGGTGTCCGATTGATCTCATCCGCGAGTACGATATTAGAAAACAAGGGACCTTTGTTAAATTTAAAATTTCGCTGCTCATCCAGTATCTCTGAGCCCGTGATGTCCGAAGGCATTAAATCTGGTGTAAACTGGATTCTTTTGAATTCTAAATCCAGCACATCAGCTATGGTACTGATCAGCAAAGTCTTGGCCAGACCGGGCACACCTACCAGAAGGCTGTGTCCATTGCTGAATAGAGATATGATGACCGCCTTGACGACATCCTTTTGTCCGACGATGACCTTGCCTATTTCATTCGTCAGGTCATGATATGATTGATGAAGTGAGTCTACTGCTGCTACATCTGATTGCTGTGCTTCCATTCGCTATGTTTCGATATTTTGCTCGTAAGGTGCAAAGATAATCAAACGTCATAGACAAAGGATTGTTATGATCTTTATCCCTTGTTTTTAGTTGTTTGCTTTTTTACTGAAGTACAGCAGCTAATAGTCAGGCATTTATCCACTGTATGGGGCAGCCAAGATCATTCCTCACAGCCCCACTCCCACCTTGATACGGCAAGATCCTGCATCGAGGCAATGGAATAATGCCACCACTCTGTCCGGATGGAGGCGAATCCATAATGCTCCATCAGCGTCTTCAGCAGGGTCCGATTCGCCTGTATCTCTGCACTGTGCTGAGTATACGTATGATGAGCCTCCTCTCCAAAGTAGTCAAATGCGGTACCCATATCCAGCTGCTCGCCATCAGCTGTCGTGATGGTCAGGTCTAGCGCGACACCTCGGTTATGCTGCGAGCCTTTCCAAGGTGGCGTGACGTAGCTGGCATTTGGTACTTTCTCCCAGAGCCGCTCCTGTACAGGTGCTGGCCGATAGCAGTCGAAGAGCTTAATGCCCAGATTTTTCTTCTGGAGCTCATCCCGTATCTGCAGCAACTTATCAGCGACCTCTGCTCTGAGAAAACACTTGCCGCATCCGTACATGATAGCGTCCACAAAATTATTGGTGGTAGCATAGCGGATATCTAGAAAAAAGCCATCATCAGCCGCAGTGATCTCTCTCCACCCCTCGGGAGCTGGAAATCGGTCTGCGGCAGCTGGTTGCTTATCTTCTATCGTGTCTGCTTTGCGGGTTTGCGCTTCTAGCTTTTGACTCTCGCCTTGATCAGGTGGTGACTGGGTGCCGCCTGGCTGAGAAGACTCACTCTTACAGCTCAGTACCAATACGCAGATCAGAATAATCAGTTGTCTACTCATTAATTAGATTTAGAAATGCTTGTTCTGTCATGATCTCTACGGATCCGAGCGCCTCTGCCTTCTTCAGCTTGGAGCCAGCCTTCTCCCCTACCACCAGCACATTCAGATTGCTGCTGACGGCACTGATGTTCTTGGCACCCGCATCAGTAGCCATGGCCTGAGCCTCCTTACGACTCATCGTCTGCAGCGACCCCGTGAATAAGATCGTCTTGCCTGAGAGAGGTGCATCAGCTTTTAGCACCACTGGCTTGTCATCGTCCGTCTGGAGCATATTCACACCTCGCTCCTCCATTCTGCGGATCATCGCCAGATTTTCTTCGTCTTGGAAGAAGGCGATGACATTCTCTGCGACGACAGGACCGATGTCTTTGATATTCATAAAGTCCTCCGTCTTCCATGACTGTAGATCCATGACTTGTTCGATCTGTTCGCCCAGCAGCTTAGAGGCCTTCTTCCCCAGATGATGGATGCTCAGGCTGTGCAGCAGTCGGTGGATGGGATTTTGTTTCGCTTTTTCGATCGATGTTCTAAGGTTCTGGGCCGATTTAGCTCCGAATCCCTCTAGCGTTGCGATGGCATCATAGTCCAATACGTAGACATCACTCAGGTCATTCAGCCAGCCTTTCTGGTAGAATAGCTCGACGTATGACTTACCAAACCCATCAATATCCATGGCCCCCTTAGACACATGAAAGATCAAGCGCTGCAGCCGCTGAGCCTCACACTGAAAGTTAGTGCAGCGCCAGGCGGCTTCTTTTTCATTTTTGATGAGTGCAGTGCCACAGCTGGGACAGTGAGCTGGAAAGACCACTGGCTGCTCACTGCCATCCCTGTACTCTGGGAGGGACTTGACGATGTAGGGAATGACATCTCCCGCTCGCTCCACGAGGACCTGATCCCCGATTCTGAGGTCCTTACTGCTGATGAATTCTTCATTGTGCAGTGACACCGAGCCGATGGTGACTCCCGCGAGCGCTACTGGCTCTAGCTTAGCCACAGGCGTTACAGAACCTATTTTGCCGATTTGGTATTCTATACCGATGAGCTGCGTGGTCGCTTGCTTGGCTTTGAACTTATAGGCAATGGCCCAGCGGGGATGGTGCTGGGTAGAGCCACACTTCTCCTGCAGCTGATAGCTGTCTACCTTCACCACCATACCATCTATTTCGTATTGATAGTCATCCCGTTTCTCATCCCACTCTTTGATGAAGCTGATTACTTCTGCGATACCCTCACAGTATTTCTTTTCAATGGTCGGCACTCTAAACCCTAATTCACTGAGCAGATTGATTCGCTCATGGTGAGAATCGTATTGCGCTATGGCATCTGCGCCAGCTTCATCTAGGGCATAGCCCATCTGGAATAAGAACACCTCGATGCCACGCTGCCGCGTCTCGTTTGGGTTTTTCATACGGAGACCACCAGCCGCTGCATTTCTTGGATTGGCGAAGATGGATTGACCGTTCTTTTCTCTGGCAGCATTAATCTTGTCGAAGGTATCCTTTCGGATGACAGCCTCACCTCTCAGCTCCACTGTCTTGATGCCTAGCTTCGAGAAGGAGGCAGAGAGTGGGATACTTGGCAGAGTGCGGGCATTAGCCGTCATGACTTCTCCTTGTATGCCATTCCCCCTGGTAGAGGCTCGCAGTAGCTTATCAGAATCATAGACGAATGCCACACTGCCCCCGTCATACTTGGGCTCTACGCAGTATTTTATTTTCACGTCTGGGGCTTCTCCCGTCAGCTTTTTGATGGATTCGTCAAAGGCTTCGAGGTCTTCCGCATTATAAGAGTTAGCCAGAGAGAGCATGGGGGTCAGGTGCTTCACCGTCGCTTGGCCTTCTGTCACTTGCAGTGAGACACGCTGTGTGGGTGACTCTGGGGTGATGAGCTCTGGATGTGCTGCCTCTATGGCTTCCAGCTTTTTGTAGAGCTGGTCGTACTCATAGTCACTGATCAGCGGCTCAAAGTTGATGTGATAGTTCCATTCGTGAAAGACGAGTACCTCTCTCAGTTCGGTCAGCTCACTGACAGCTATGTCCTGCTGGAGGAATAGCTGTGTCTTCTGAAGGAGGCTCTGTCGTAACTCTTCTGCGTACATAAGTGTAAATCCGTTTTGATAGGCTTTATCTAGTGTATGCGAAGATAGAAAATCGGGAAATCAGACCACAGTGTCCTTACTCTTTAATTATTTTTCGAGTGGTAATTCGACGTTGGTCTTGGTCAAATATTTTCAGGATGTAAATGCCCTTGTGATTATTGGTGAGGTCGATGATGGCTTGGCTGTTATCGATGATACCCATAGAGATGGTCTTACCGATCAGATTCGTCAAAACATAAGATGCGGTACGTTGCTCCGTTCTGACAAATACGTAGTCTGCTGTGGGATTGGGGTAGATCTCTAAGCTGGCCTCTTTAGCTCGATGCTGCACGACATGCTGCTCTGCACCATCATCATGCTCCCAGCTGGACTGCCCAGAGACACTGGTAATAGTCAGCAGTAAGAGAAGTGATATGTAGCGCAACGTATGCATGTCTCTAAAAGTACGAGATAAACCCTCAACTAAGTGTTATGGAAATGATAAATTACGTTAAGACTCGTAGATTAAGTAAAGCTTTTTTCTGGATGTTTGCCTATGACGCCTCGATAGACCGCCTGTAATCTCTCGATTTCTACATCCGGGTCATCGCTCATGTACATCAACTCTTCGATCCTCATCTCCTTGTTTTCGAAATCAAAAATGATAGGCAAAACAGGCACATCCGCACGCTTAGCAATGTAGTAGAATCCAGATTTAAATTTACTAACCTTACTACGCGTCCCCTCTGGGGTGATGCACAGGATCAAGGATTCTCTCTCTCTGAATATTTGAGCTACAGCGCTGACAAAATTATTTGCTTTTGATCGATTCACAGGTATACCTCCGAGCCATCTGACAACTGCGCCGACCACGGGATTCTTGAAAAAAGAGGCTTTGATCACGAATCCGATATCGACACCATACCAGTTACGAAAAAAGATGCCAAGTGGAAAATCCCAAAATGAGGTATGCGGAGCTACAGTGAGGACAATTTTTTTCTGATCTATGGGGAAATCACCGACTAACTTCCATCCCCATACTTTCGTAAACAAAAACTTATAAAAGCGCTGTTTTAAGGTCATATTCTATCCAGTTCAGTCATATTAGGACAAAACTAATAATTTAGCATGATGGATATGGTCTATCTACTCCATAGTGCATTTGATGCCAATGTATGATACCCGTATGCCTCAACTTTCTACATAACTCCCAATCTATTGAAGTAAATACAGTATTTTTCCGAAAGACATTAAACCTCGGCTTACCACGTGAGTCTATATTATAACAGATTTATCATCTTAACTTGGAAGAAGCAGAAGATCAGGAAATACTGGCACTACTCAAAAGTGAGGCATCCTATCCTGTAGGCTTCAAGTCGCTCACTGAGAAATACCAGCGGAGCCTCTATGCTGTCATCAGAGCTAAAGTCGGAAATCACGAAGACGCTGATGATGTATTACAAAATACATTTCTCAAAGTCCATCGAGGAATCCACAAATTTAGAGGGGAATCTAAGCTATACTCATGGATGTATCGCATTGCGATTAATGAATCTCTGACATTTCTAAGCCAACGCAACAAACGTCATGGGCTGAGTGCGACAAATCTCGACGATCATCAAGATAAACTACGTGATGCTGGCCAAATGGATGGAGACGAGGTGCTGCGGATGCTACATGAAGCCATAGCCCAGCTGCCACAGCGCCAAAGACAAATATTCGAATTGAGGTATTTCGAAAACCAGAGCTACCAAGCCATGGCTGAGCAGTTAGATCTGACCAAAGGTGGACTTAAGGCTTCTTATCACTTTGCCGTCAAAAAAATAGAAAACTACATTGAAAAATATCAAACCATACATCATGAATCGTAACAAGATTCTCGGAGAAATAGAAGATACGAGTCCGATGCTGTCAGAACTGAAGTCTAAGCTTGACTATGACATACCGAAAGACTATTTCAATAAATTTCCAGATAAAATATGGCAGCAGGTAGATAGCAAACCCTCTCCTGAAAAGTCAATGATCAGGATACTATCATATGCAGCTGTAGCTGCTAGCCTAGCGCTGCTACTCTACGTGAATTATCCCAATCAGGATCGAACAGAAGACACTCAATCCTCCGTCTACTTTGAATACGTCATGGATAATCTTGACGAATACGACGAAGCCTATTTGATTGAAATGGGGCTGACTGAGGTGGACTACAGTACTCTGCCGCTGCAATTATCAGAAGAAGACTTAGACCAGTACTTAATAGAAGAAGACTAAAGAAAAGAATACAGAGCACGTAAAAAATAATACGATGAAAGAAATACTACTCACTCTCACTATATCCATCTGCTTATCCACAGGTCTGGCAGCACAACATCACAGCCATGATGAAAATGACGACTACATCAGGTCTTTGAAAATAGCTCACATCACTGAAAAGCTGCAGCTGACGCCTGCAGAGTCAGAAAAATTTTGGCCGATCTATAATGAATACCGAAACAAGTCTCACGAGAGAAGGCATACCTATCATAAACTTAGAGAATCACAAGCAGTAAGTGATGCCGCCGCCAATGAGATGATAGACGAGATTCTGAAGCTCGATGCCAGTCGGACTGCGGATAAGAAAATCTTCTATACAAAATTGCGCCAAGTCATCTCTCCGATGAAGATCATCAAACTGAGCAAAGCAGAGCATGAATTCAAAAAAGAAATTCTTAAAAGGATCAGACAGAACTCTGATAAAAATGGCTGATTGGATCAGGAGCTATAATAAGCTATAAAAATATTGATTCTCAGGACTTTAGATCGTCTGCTGCACCTTTCATAAAAGGCTCGGATAGCCCAATCATACGATCATAAAGCCATGATTAAATGGCTACCCTAAAACGAATTGTAAATGTTCCCTTTTGGAAAATAAATATGCAAAACCAGAAAATGAATGTCTGGGAGATGAATAAATGTGAAAAAAAATCTAAAAAGCATATAAAATAGCTCCATATGTTTCTCAATGACTCCTAATTGCTTAAGCAGCAAGATAAAATGAATGTGTTAGTTTCAAATTATGTAACTAATTGAATGTCAATGCTTTAATATAGATTAATATAAAGCTTAATGCTTGGGTAAATGTGGATAATTATTCTTTTCAGGGAGGTTTATTAGGTCGATAATTATATATATTAGCATTTGATTATCGAAATCCCTGACATACACTGAGAATGGCAAATCGAAGAAAACGAGAGACCTCACTTCAGAATCTGGTTACAGATTTTGAAATGATGAAAACAAACGGAACAGTAACTTTTAATGAAGAAAGATCATACCATGACTTAATCGAATTTTTTCAGACGGAGACACAATACCAGAAAGCAATTGAAGTAGTCGACTATGCTTTGACTCAATTTCAATTTAGATCAGACTTCTACTTCATCAAGTCTAAGATTTTATTCGAGCAGCGGTGCTACCAAGAAAGTCTGGACTTCATAGAAATGGCGGAGAATATCTCTCCCTACGAAGTGGACATACAGCTTTTTAAATCTAAGGTACTAACGATCGTCGGCATGAGTGATCAGGCTCTGAAGATCATCACCTCCTTAGAGAAAACCGCTTCGCCTCAAGACCTGGCAGAAGTATACATCTCAGAGTCTTACATCCACGAGTCTTCACATGACTTTGATCAGATGTTTCAATCTCTAAAAAAGTCGCTGCTTATAGATGCTTCTAACTCCATCGCCTTAGAGCGAATTTGGCAAAGCGTAGAACTGTCTAAGAATTTCGAAGAGTGCATCTTCTTGCATAAATTGATCATAGACGAATATCCATATAACAGCCCCGCATGGTTCAATCTTGGTCATGCTTACTCTTCTGTAGGTGAATATCAGTTTGCCATCGATGCTTTAGAATATTCATTTATCATCAATCCTGAGTTCGAAGATGGGTACTTAGACTGTGCAGATCTATGTTTCCAACTTAAGAAATACGATCAAGCGAAAAGCATCTACAGTGAGGCAGTGGATAAATTTGGTAAAGACCCTGATACACTCTTGAATCTAGCTCAATGCCAATTCAAACTCAATGATATAAAAAGTGCAAAAAGTAGCTTGATTCATGCTTTGAGCTTGGACCCCTACTACGATGAAGCACAATACCTAATCGCTAACTGCTACCTCTTAGAAGAGAATATAGCTCCTGCGATCAAAGCACTTAAAAAGGCCATATACCTGGATGACTCCAGAGAAGAGTACTACCACTCTCTGGCCAGATGCTACGTACACCTCGCTGACTTTGATAAAGCAAAGCGCAATTACTTCAAGGCAGCCGTCAGAGGAACGGAGCAAAGCTTATACTGGGAAGAATACATCGCCTTTTTGATCAAGCTACAAGAATTTGAGCCAGCTATGAAAGTAGTCGCTGAAGCTGAGAAATTCACCTACAGTGATAAGCTCATGTATTGCAAATCAGCCATCTCATTTAGGCTGTTGGACTACAATAATGGGTTAGATTATTTAGAAGAAGCGATCACTGAAAATGCCGAAAACTTAAAATTCTTCTACGATTTAGTGCCAGAACTTAGAGATGATCAAGACATACAAGCAGCTATCAGATATTTTTTAGGATAGCTGGATTCACCCCTATACAATTAATAATCACGAATACTCAGACCATTAAGCTCGCTTAGTGGTCTTTTTTTTGTGCAAAATAGGCCAAGATTTTCTGCGCTGCATTCTCACCAACTACTGACTTAAGTTCTTCCAGACTCAGTTGTTTGATCTTTTCTACAGACCGAAATTCTTTTAATAGCTTCTCTACCGATTTCTTACCGATGCCTTTAATATCGAGAAGCTCTGATCGAGTAAAGTCCTTGCTTCGCTGGTTACGATGAAAAGTGATGGCGAATCGATGTGCTTCGTTTCTCGCGAACTGGATGAGCTTTAAGGATTCTGACTTCTTATTGATGTAGATGGGTATGGGATCCTCGGGGAAGAAGATCTCCTCTAGACGCTTAGCGATACCGATGAGGGTGACCTTCTCTTCGATGCCTAACTCCTTCATAATCCGATGGGCTGAGCTGAGCTGCCCTTTTCCCCCATCAATGACCACCAGCTGAGGCAAGGGCTCATCTTCTTTGACCAGGCGCGTGTATCGTCTTCGGACGACCTCTTCCATAGAGGCAAAATCATCAGGGCCAATGACGGTCTTAATATTGAATTTGCGATAATCCTTTTTAGATGGTTTTGCATTTTTAAATACAACACAGCTGGCCACGGGATGTGATCCCTGGATATTAGAGTTATCAAAACACTCGATGTGATAGGGAATCTCACTCATCTGAAGATCAGACTGTAAGGTTTTTAAGATTCTCTCTGCAGGTGTCTGTTTCTGTTTCTTATTGAGCTCAGCCTTGCGCTTTTGCAGCGAGAAGTATTTTAGATTTTTCTCAGCCAGATCCAGTAGCTTCCTTTTCTCACCCCGCTGTGGGACGATGACCTTGGCCTCCACCTCTGGTAGCTTCAGATTCATCGGGACGATGACCTCAGGAGCGATGCTGTTGAATTTTTGTCTTAGCTCCGGAATGGTGTATGCCAGCAGGTCTTTAAGATCAGTGTTAAGGTTCTTTTTGAGCTCTACCGTATCTGAATTGATCAGTGTACCATTCACCACCTTTAGATAGCTGACATAGGCCCATTCTTCTTCATCGAGGATACTGAATACATCAAGGTCTCTGATGTGAGCGCTCACCACGGTCGACTTAGCGTGGTAATCTTCTAAATAGCCCAAGCGCTCCTTATTCAGTTGTGCCTTCTCAAATTCTAACTCAGTGACATTCGTCTGCATCTCCGTCTTCAGGAATTCCTTCACTGGCTTGAGCTGACCTTTGAGGATATTAGTCACCTGAGTGATTTTCTGATCATAAGCCTCCTCGGACTCTAGCCCTTCACAAGGCCCTTCACAATTTTTGATGTGGTACTCCAGGCAGACTTTAAACTTCTTTTTCTCGATATTCGACTCTGACAATAAGTAGCTACAGCTCCGCAAGGGAAATAACTTCTTAATCACTTCCAAGAGCTGTGAAACTTTGAATTTAGAAGTATATGGCCCAAAGTAGGTTGATCCATCTTTAATCACTCGACGAGTAAAAAAGATCCTCGGAAAGCGTTCATTCTTGATGCAGATGTAAGTGTAGGACTTCCCGTCTTTCAGCATCACATTATAGCGAGGCTGAAACTTTTTGATCAAGGTATTCTCCAGTAGTAAGGCGTCATGTTCTGTATCTACGACCAGGTATTCGAAGCGCAGGGCGTTTTTGACCATAGTCCTGGTCTTATAGGCAGCATGCTTCTTCTCACCAAAATAAGAGGACAGTCGGTTCTTCAGATTTTTGGCTTTACCGACGTAGATGATGGTGTCATCCTTGTCGATGAATCGATACACCCCTGGTAGCTTGGGGATGCTAGCGGCTTCTTTTTGGTAGTCAGCTGTGGTCATTTACTCATGAAAATGATCTGATACAAAGCTCAGCCGTCGCAGGATTAGTAGCCAAGGGTATATTATGGACATCACAGAGCCTCATGAGCATCTGCACATCAGGCTCATGCGGATGCTTGCTGAGCGGATCACGAAAGAATATGACCATGTCAAGCTGCTTAGTCGCTAGCCGAGATGCTATCTGTGCATCCCCTCCGATGGGTCCTGATAATAGTTTCTCCACATCTAAGCCAGCATTCTCCATGTGGGATCCTGTGGTACCTGTCGCCACAAATTTTAAATCTGTGAGGTACTTCTTATGCTGTAGGATGAAGGAGACCATCTCTGCCTTCTTACCATCATGAGCTATTAGAGCGATTGTTTTCATATGTTTATATTTCAGGTCGAAATGCCTGTCAGCAAATAGCTAAGTATAATCATCCCCTTGGGTGTCTTAACTATCTACGTCATAGACGTTTCATATGTTTAAATTT
>CALFUK010000101.1 GCA_937929945.1 uncultured Saprospiraceae bacterium | reverse complement strand
TCCTGAAAGCTGGAGGCACCTATCTACTTACAGAAGTCTTTTCTATCGATTATCGCATCTCCAGATTGATCGCAGATGCTTGTGTCGCCTTCGGATTCAATTTTATGTTGCAGAAGTTTTGGGTGTTTCGCAAGTCGAAGGTGTGATACGGTATCCCTTATTCGAGACTAAATATGATACCTTACTTACTCCTGGATAGGAGACTTATTTATTATTAGCAATTATTTTTGGATTTAAATGTAATGACGAGGTCTCCATTTACCAATCTATCCTGCAGAACATACCTTTAGCTTTGCCAGTATATATTATGTTTCTAAGAGATAATTCCTTAGAATCTTATTGCCTTTTTGATTCTGAATGAATGCAATTTTAACTATATCGTGAATAAAGGAAGATGCAATTTAGGTAGTTGCCTTGATTAGATTTTCGAGCCCATGTTGAGGGCGGACTGTTTTAAGATTAAGGTATAAGATTGCCCCCTCATTACTAATCATCCGCTACTCATCCACCACCATCAAAAAGGCCCCATTCAGTGGATCAAGGTGCTCCACTAACTCCTCGATCCATACCTGTCCATGCTGTGCATAGTACATCATGAAGTTGTCATAGCGTTCTTGTAGCCCACCACTGGGAAAGAGTTTGGCGCGAATAGATGTCAGGCGCGTGATGTCAGTCTCGTTTTTAGACTTCAAGGCTTTTTTGAGTTTGGCTTCGATGTGATCTATGGATTTTAGCTGTTTTGCGGATTCAGCTAAGACCAGCTTAGATAAGGGGTCTTGGATCTGAGCAGCCTTAGCCGCGATCTCATCAAACATGGCTGTCAGCTGTGTGCGATAGTCGGTGAGATCTATGTCTTCAGAGACATGGACCTCTAAGAAGTCATTGATCAGGCTTTGATCTGGCTTGATGAAATCAGTAAAGCCATATTTAGTCTTTCCAATCTGCTTCACATTAGCTCGATTCACCTGCAAGGCAGAATTTCTGCGGATCAAGAGCGGGAAAGGAATCTTATAATGCTCAAACTGGGCTGCACGCTCTGTCCAATAGGCAATCTCTCCTCCACCACCGATGTAGGCCAGATTAGGGAAAATGATCTCCTGATACAGCGGTCTGAGGAGGACATTAGGGCTGAAGAGCTCTGGCGACTGATCCACCAGCTTCATCATCTCAGCGGTACTAAAGCTGAGCTCGGTGTTATTGACCAGATATCGATCTCCTTCTTGAATAATGCGCTCTCGGATATTGTCTTTGAGATAGAATAGATTGATCTCTCTGGGCGAAGCTTGGTTTTTCAAGCCCAGGGCATCCATCGCTTCCAAGGTCTGACTGACAATGTGAAAAGAAGACTGATGCTGGAGTTCATCTTTGATGATGGGGATGAGCTGACGCTTGTATGCTGCGCTATCCATATTCGCATATACGAGCCCGTATTCTTGAAATAATTCATTGATCAGATGAAAATTCACATCTGAGTATTGATCAGCTTTACTTAGACTCGAAGAGAGTAGGGAGACTATTCGCTCTGCATGTTCACTGGTACCCAGTATTTCTTTGATCTCTGCCACCAGCTCAGGTAGTCCATCCGTAGAGAGTCTGCCGACTGGCCCATGAGATTCTCTATCCCATACGATGTCCTTGCCATATAGGTGGAGATGGTTGATTTCCTCAAAGTCATGATCCTCACCGCCTGAGATGAAGACTGGAACAAAGCGATAGGCGGGGTATGCTTTATGGAGTTGCTTCGTCAGATTGATCACCGAACAAATCTTATAGAAGTAATAGAGCGGCCCCGTAAAGAGAGACGGCTGGTGCGCAGTGATAATGGTGAAAGTCTGATCATCAGCCAGCGCCTTGATGTTGTCCTTGACTGCTGCAGTGGTCGTAACTCCTTGGTATTGACTGGTCAGAGTATCAGATAGGAGCTTTCGATCGACCTGATGCTGTTGCTTCCTTTTGATCACATCAGCAAAGGCTTCCATTGTAGCCCATTGTGGCACAAAGTCCGCAAGCTCTTTTTGTTGTTTGATAAAAGCTAAGTCTCGCTTAGAAATCTCCTCGACTTGGTCGTAATCAATTGGTATAAACTTCATCAATATCTTAAGTTATCTATGGCTTTCTCGTGGTATTCTGTTTGCAAAACTAACAGTAAACTGATTCGAATCTTCAAAGTTCATAGATTAATTGGGTCAATCAGGTAAAAGGTGGACTTAGTTCAGCTCTGTCCTGTATAAGATCGCCTATATGTAAGGCGAAAGACTTATGATAGACACGAAGACGTATTATAAAAATAGCTTATTTCATTGTAGTTTTACCAGCCTTATGGAAGACTCTCAAAAGTACGCCGCCAGAGGTGTATCCGCCAGCAAATCAGAGGTACACGATGCCATCAAGAATCTTGATAAAGGCCTCTATCCATTAGCATTCTGCAAGGTGCTGCCTGATATCGTAGGAGCATCTGCTGAGCACTGCAACATTATGCATGCAGATACGGCGGGTACAAAGACCAGCCTCGCTTACATCTACTGGAAAGAGACCGGGGATATGAGCGTGTGGCGTGGAGTCACCCAAGACTCCATAGTCATGAATGTGGATGATATGGCCTGCGTAGGCTGTGTGGACAACATTGTCCTGTCTTCTACCATCGGGCGTAATAAAAATCTAATTCCAGGGTCAGTCCTGAAAGAAATCATCCAATACACCGAGGCATTCTGTGACATGCTGAGATCATACGGTATAGGCATCCATCTCGCAGGAGGAGAGACGGCTGATGTAGGCGATATCGTAAGAACCATCGACATCGGATTCACGACTTTCTCTCGCATGCGCAGAGATCGGCTGATTGTGAATGATGTCAAAGCTGGAAATGTGATCGTCGGATTCTCATCATCAGGACAGGCCAGCTATGAGTCGGCCTATAATGGAGGCATGGGCAGCAATGGTCTGACCAGTGCTCGGCATGATGTCTTCCAGTCTCTGTATCGGTCCAAGTACCCTGAAAGTTATGATAATAATTCTCCCCTGGAGCTGATGTACTGTGGCAGTAAGTCTCTGGTCGATGAAATCGAAATAGATGGTGTAGGAGCAGTCGATGTGGGAAAGTTAGTCCTATCGCCCACGCGTACGTATTTACCATTGATCAAACGGATAGTTGCGGATAAGATTCCCATCGATGGCATGATACACTGCACTGGGGGCGCTCAGACGAAGGTGATGAAGTTTGTCAAAAACAAGAAGATCATTAAAGACAGCTTATTCGAATTGCCGCCTCTGTTCCAGCTGATCGAAGAAGAATCAGGCACTGATCGGAAGGAGATGTATCAGGTCTTTAATATGGGGCATCGCTTAGAAGTATACGCGGATCACAGGCAGGCTAAGAGCTTGATCAGTTTGGCTGCCCAATTCAATATAGAAGCGAAAATCATCGGCTACGTAGAGGATGCTCAGCAGAACTCGCTGACCATAAAAGATGACCAAGGCGAATATCACTATGCGATGTAGCCCAACTCGTAAGCAATCACCGTCAACCAAATAATCCCCGTCAAGATGAAGAAGAGTAGCACGACAAGTGCTGCTATGTCTTTCGCCTGCTTAGCCAGTGGATGGATTTCCGGCGAGGCTAAGTCCACCACGCGTTCTATGGCTGTATTAATGGTCTCTCCGATGATCATCAAAAACATGGAGGCGAATAAAATAATCTTGGACAAGGTAGCAAAGGGAAGAAAAATAAGGACGATACTCAGTATGGCAAATGCAGTCAAATGAATCTGCGCCGCTCGCTCATGCTTTACCATATTGACAAAGCCCTCTAAGGGGTATATGGTGTGCCTCCAAAAATTGTATTTTGATTTTTTCATCAGGCGTAGTCATTTTTGTCTTCAGGTAGATAGATCTTCGACAGGATGATGATCCAGATAAGCCCCAAAGCCATACCTGCTATGACATCACTGGGATAGTGGACATTCAGGTAGACTCTTGTAAAGCTGATCATGAGTGGAAACGAAGCACAAAGGCAGAAGAGTACTGTGCGGAATGATGGCTTCACTCTATATTTCAAAAGAAAATATAGGATGGCGGCCATCGTCATAGACATGGTGGCATGGCCAGATGGAAATGACATCTGAGGGACTTCACTGATCTTGGTCAGCGGCCGCTCTCTTCCAATGAGGGCCTTCATAAAGGAGAAGATGAACAATGAACCAATCAATGCCGAAATGTGAAATAGTAATAGATTCCAACGACGCCGAATGATGAGGATGATTAGGATGACAACCGCAAATGAAATGACAGCCGCTTCTCCAGATAAATCTGAAAGAGCGTAGACGAAGACTGTGCGGTCAGGCGTCCAGCTGTCTTGCAGTGCTGCCAGTATACCTAAATCAATAGTCTGTGTGATGAATGCTGTACTCGCGTCAATCGTCAATACAACAAATACCAGAAGGCTAACTATGAAAATGAATGTTCTTCTGTACATGAACTAAGAATCAGCTGCCAATATACGATGTCAACATGTCAAAGAGACCATATATCATCTCTATTGTGCTGAGAGTATTGACGATGTGCCTCTGTTATTCATGGGACACGATCCAGCAATCTCAAGCTGTAATCTGCTCATCCTTCCGCCTGATGTAGTGAATGGCCGTCTCAATGCTTCTGGACACGGCTATAGGATCTACGGCATCAATGGTATCACTCGTGGTATGATAGGCTATACCTTCACCACGCTCCGTCCAGCTCATAGCGGCTAGCGTGGTAGCCTCAATACCAGCTTTAGCAAATTCTGCAGCATCCGTACCGCCTGCTAATAGCGGAAACGGATTCTTCTTCATCGAATAGCCTATTGACGCGGCGACATCCACGCACTCATCCACCATCTGACTGGACATAGGCACGAATGAATTCAAATCAGAAGTCAAGAAACCTAACTCTGCATGATCATACATGCACTCCAGATTAAAATTATAGGTCTTGACATCATGTAGCTCCTGCTTGTTTGCTTTGACATAAGCTCTGGCACCTCTGAGGCCAGCCTCTTCCGCATCCCAACTGGTCACTATGATGCGCGTATGTTTGAGTCCTGACGGGTCTCCCTTTATTGATTTAAAGTGTTTACCTACTTCCATGGCTATGGCGGTGCAGATCATATTGTCGCCAGCTCCTGGCGTACCTTGCTCATCATGGAAGTGCCACAGCTGATAGACATAAATGGAAAGAAATACAAATACAGCTGCAAAGCCATAATAGGGGATTAGTATTGAAATTCCCATCAGAGATAAACTCCAGGTAAGCCAAGTGGCGATAGCCAAACCAAAAATGCCGCCAATGGAAAGCTGCGTCTTTCGGCCAAAGCTGTCCGGATCATTCTCTAAAAAATTGAAAATATGTGCACTGTCATGGTGACCACTGATGATGACCTGCCGCTTCACTTCGCCACTGGGCTCTATGGTGCCCATGATATTCTGCCCCAGCTTCTCTGGATATAAGAAGTCGATGACCTCCTTAAAGTAAAAGAAATGAGTGACTGTGATGATGATCGGAATGCTGGATACGACCGCAGCAACTAATAGCTGGTGAAATAGAAAGGCTATGAGCGCTATAAAATATAGCACGACGCAAATCTTCATATAGCCCAGAAAGGAGGCCGGATGCACTTTGAATTCTTGTTTCTCCGCACCATCATAGTCGCGAGTAAAAGTATCTAAAAGATAATCACCACAGGCCAGGCAAGCAGGGCTGCCGGCTATGCGTGAGGTCCAGCGTGTAGTCACTTCTTCAGTCAGCTGCATGGCATCAGCTGTCATACGTGTCAGATTAATTTTCATGTGCATTGATTCTATTCTTTATTAATGACTGATATCCTGACTAAGCCACCATGACAGTAGCGTAGTTAGAGACGCCCAATAGCTTTGCCAGATAGGGACTGATAAAGACTTGATCGGGATCTTGTTCTTCTCGATGCTTCATAAAGGATGAGAACTGTGGATAGATATCAGCAATAATGTCTGGAGTCAGTTTATGCATCTTGCCCCAGTGTGGCCTACCACCATAAGAGCGTAGTACGGTCTCCAAGGCATTAAAATACGGCCCACAATCTTTGTTGCTGTAGACATGACAAGCGATGTAAGCTGAGTCTCTACCGTAGGCTGGACTCATCATTATATCATCACCTTTTACCCACCTGCATTCTATCGGGAAGTGTACATTGTATTTTTTTGAATTGGCAATCTTAGTCACTTCCTTCATCGCATCCTGAAATGCTTCAGCAGGAATGTTATATTCCATCTCTCTGAATTTGATGAGTCTTGCTGTCGCATATACGCAGTGACTGTAGTCTACTTTTCGTTCTTCAGATATCAGCTTAGCTGAGAGCTTTGCCACAGATTCTGTTCGGGAGGGAAAACGCTTTGCAAATTCGCACAAGCCCAGAAAGGCGTAGTTCTCGACCACGTACTCTGAAAACTTACTGAGTAGATTCGCGGTTGGAAGGGGCTCGCTTTGGGTAATGTTAGTCGTTTTAGAAATAACGGTGTCAGTATAGGGAAGCCAGAAGAACTCGTAGTTTCGATTGTTTTCGATTCTTTCTGTCAGGCTTGCCATTACCTCTCGATAGGAATCTGGTTTGCTGAGGACTTCCAAAATGTACTTAGGTACGCACTGGATGGTGATCTCTGTGATGATTCCCATCACCCCCATGGATACCTGTGCAGCCTTGAAGAGTTCTCTATTTTCTGTAGGTGAACATGATACAATTTCACCTTTACCATTGACGAATCTGAGACCGATCACCTGTGTGCTCAGTGTTCCAAAGTCTTTGCCCGTGCCATGAGTACCAGTGCTGATGGCTCCAGCGATGGACTGCACGTCTATATCACCAAGGTTCTCCATGCCCATACCAGCCTTATGTAGCGTGTCAGATAAGATGTTGAGCTTGGTGCCTGCCTTGACTGTAGCTTGATATTTCGATGTGTCTAAGGAGACCACGCCTTGATATTTGTCCAGGCTCATCAAGACATCTTTCGTCTGGAAGAGAGCCGTGAAGGAGTGCCCTGATCCGATGAGTCTGATCTTTTGCTTATGATGAGCGGCATCTTGGACAATCTTTTGTATTTCCTGCTCGGTGCTAGGATACGATATGACTTCGGGATTCCATTGAATGTTACCAGCCCAGTTTTTCATATGTTTAAATTTCAGGGCGAAATGCCAATCAGCAAACAACTAAGTTCAATCATCCACTTGGGTGTCTTAGTTATCTACGTCATAGACGTTTCATAAGTTTAAATTTTAGAAATGAATTCCAATCAGCAATAACTAAGTATAATCATCCACTTGGTTGTCTTAGTTATTAACGTCATAGAGCTTTCATAAGTAAATGGTTTTTCGTTTAGTTTCTTGCATGCACATGCAGTTTATTCAGTCACTCCTATAGTTTTGTCATCAAATTCTTACGCTTCTAATTTAAAGAGTGTGCTATGTCTTTATTTTTATGATTCATGATAAGGTCTAAGTATGGATCAATAACCTCCCGGTATTTTTCGTGTAAGAACGCTTTGCAACCGTACTTAATGGTAGAGTGGTGGATCACTAAGCCCTCCATCATACTCATCATATGATTGGCGTACACTTCTGCACTTTGGCTGACAAGAATCTCTTCTTTGTCAATGCCCGTCTGAATGATCGAAATCATTTCCGCGCGGTAATGATCCATTGAGGCCTTTATCTTTTTTAAGAGCGCTTCATCTTTTTCGCACTCTAACTGAAAAATAAAGAAGGTCCGAATCGGATAGGCTATCCCCTCGACACCCAAGCGCTCTACGAAATCAATGTGATCCACTAATTCACTAAATCTGGTTTTTATCCTCATTCTGACATGAGACTCTTGGTCATCGGTGCGTCTCTGGTCTAAGAGATTGATAAAATAGGCTTCCACTGCTGCGACGTAGATCTCATGTTTACTCTTGAAGTGATAGTAGATAGCGCCTTTGGATAATTGAGTCGCCTGTATGATGTCATTTAGACTCACACCATTGTATCCATGCTGTAAAAACAACTGAAATGACGCTGCTATAATATTCTCCTTTCCCTGTTTAGCCATTGTCTTCGATTTCTCTTCGATGATTAAATATAAAAAAATATTTACAAAACAAACTGATTGGTCTTTTAATTTTATGCGTAAATTTTATTCAAACAAATATTATAAATATTATTGGTCAAATAAAACGATTATACCATATTATGTTTGGTTAATTATAAATAATTAGCACTCATAACAGACTGTTTGGTTTGTTTAAAATATTTACATAGTTTTGGATAAACGTATATATTCAAATCACTCACTGCTTATTTCAACATCAAAAAATGACATAAAGATGATCGACACATTAACACAGCCCGTCAAACAACTAAATAAAAGTGGCACTTCCAAGATTTTAGAATCTGATTTCCAGCAGATAGATCGAACCTTTGCCTTGCAGAAACAAAACCAATTTAAACTGGGCCATACGACAGTAGTTCAAAGAATCGCTAAACTTAAAAGGCTAAAAAGTGCAGTATTAGACCATAGGCCTGAGCTGAAAGAGTCAATGAAACTCGACTTCGCTAAGCATCCAAGTGAAGTAGATCTATCCGAAATATATGCGATCACATCAGAGATAAAACACACTTGTCGCCATCTTCATCAATGGATGTCAGGTAAGTCAGTAAGCACACCTTTAGCATTGCTTGGCTCCAGCTCCAAGATCCATTATGAACCTAAAGGCGTAGTCTTAATCATATCTCCATGGAATTTTCCTATCAGTCTAACTCTGGGTCCGCTCGTGTCAGCCATAGCAGCGGGGAATGCTGTGATGATCAAGCCCTCTGAACACACGCCACATACAGCTGTAGTCATACAGAAGATCATTGAAGAAATATTTCACGAGTCGGAAGTTGCACTTTTTCAAGGAGCTGAAAGTACTTCTACACATCTTTTGTCATTGCCATTCAATCATATCTATTTTACAGGATCAAGTGCAGTGGGCAAGATCGTCATGAAAGCTGCCTCAAAACATCTGGCATCCGTGACCTTGGAGCTGGG
>CALFUK010000100.1 GCA_937929945.1 uncultured Saprospiraceae bacterium | reverse complement strand
CTGTCCAAGAGTCTGCGGAGCTGGGGAGACAGCTGCTTATTCTCCAGTGCTGTATCACTTCTTAATTGCTCTGTCTTTATGGGATCCCAGTGCATGGCTACAGACATGACAATCCGTCTCATCTGTTCTGATAAATTCTCAAACCGATCCTTGTACAAAGGGGTCACTTCATCCAAAATGGCATTAAGATCATCCTGGATGTCATTAGCAAATCCTTTACTGACCAGCCGAAAAAGCATGGTCATCGTCCTGGGGTTCCCACCGGTGAGTTGGTGTAGACTGAGTAATCGACCTTTCTGCTCTACCAGATCTTTTTGAATCGACTTAGCACCAGTGATTTTTGCCAGATTAATGATGATGGCTTCTAACTCAGAAAATTTCAGATTTTTAAGATAGAGCATTTTAAAAGCGTCATAAAAAGGTGCATCATAAGCACTAGATGCTTCTAAAGTTCTTGCATTCGCTCCAATCAAAATGGGCGCACTATTCTTCATCAATAGTGCTCGTAATTTATGCTGTTCTTCAGTACTCAGCGCAGCAAATACAAAAGCTACATTGTCAACTAAAATGATCGGTCTACGACCAAGGGAATCAGCTATTTGCAATAAAACCGCAAATGACTGATTAATTATTTTTTCCTCAGAAGATAGCTGTCGCAAAGCATTCAGCTGTTGGTCTATAGATTCTACCTGCGCTTGATCACCATCAATCTCTAAGCTATCTGCCAGGCGATCAAGACAAGTAAGTAAAAATCTAGATAAAGACCTGAGATCATATAGCTCTTCTGGCATGAGGATAGGGATAAATCTTTCACTCAGACTTCCTATCCTCAATTCTACTTCTATTCTCTTGAGCATGGTGGTCTTACCCATTCCTCTTTGACCGATGATCAGATGATGCTGTGGTATGCTATCAGCTCCCTCTCTTCCTATACTATCTAATAAGTACTGAAATTGCTTCTGCCTTGCGACGAATAGCTTTTGAATTTGCTCGTCAGTTTGTTCGTGTGGATTGTAAAGCTTAATCTGACTAAGGGTTAATGGACGACTACTCATATTACTTCCCAAATTTATTATTCCAATAACCCCTTATAATATCTGACCTGAACCGAAAATTTCCGTCTTCATCTTTGACGAGGTATCCATCATTGATCAACATGCTAAGTGTCCTGCTAAGAGCCAACTGAGCATCGTCTATGTCTTGAAATAGATCAGCTACAATTTCCAATAATTTATCGCGAGAAGCCCCTACATGAAGCTTTGCGATATGATTGAGACATCTTCTCGCTACTTTTTCATATGGACCATAATGAATCAGCCTTTCATCCCAAGTATTTAGTTGATCTTGATGATACAGTTGTACGAACGCTCGATCTACTGCCTCTTCAGTCAACCCTACATCTTCTAAAACATAATTTTTATATAGAGTGGAAAAGATGAGTTGGATAAAATAAGGCAGATGCCATTTAATTTTTTCTTCTATAATATAGTCAATCAAAACCTCTGACATAGGAACATCATAACTATCCGAGAGTGCGCCTAATAGTCGTCTGGCACTATCCTTATCAAAAGCTCCTATTTCAAAATCCATAACATCATTCAGTGTATATGAAAGGCCATGAATATTACAGAAATTAGATATTCCAACTGAACTACAAAAGACCCATCTAATCTTACTACCACTGACCTGTCGAAGGTTTCGTAGCCAATTCAGAAAGAATGTAACCGTCTGAATACCTTCTTCAAGATCATTACTAACCATACTGGAAAGTAAAACTGTCAACTCATCAATCATGATGAGTGTATCTTCTCCATGATCTAAAAGTTTCTTGAGATCCTCATAAACATCACTTTTGACACTTCCCCACTCTATGGTCACTTCCGCTTCGCCGTATCCTACTTTAGTCTTTATCCTTTCTAATATAGTGTTGATGGCTGTAGCACCATCAGACCTGAGACGTGTCCACCAGCTCTGAGATTCCAGATGGCTGATGAACAATCTGATAAAAGCATCTTCTGTAGCGACTTCTTCCAGATTCAGTTCGAAAGTTCTCCATCCTTGATGAGTAGCTTTCTTGATCAGCCTCTTCCCCACTGAAGTCTTACCAACTCTTCTGGGAGCTGGAAAGACTAAATTATTGCCGTCTTCTATGTATCTCCAAGCTAACTGAATGAGTTTTTCTCTACCAAAAAAGTTAGTACCTTCTACGGGTGATCCAGCAATATTATTAATGTTCATTAATTATATATTTAGCTCAAATATAAATACAAATTTGTATTAATACAAATTTGTATTTATATTTTATTGTATTTAATGACTGCTTTGGCTAATATGCTTATAATTCCAAGCGTCGAAATATGCCTTGCTTTTCTATCTAATTAGAAGAAATGCCCCACTAACAGATAATGGAAATCTAACGGAGAAAATAAATCAAAAATTTAAACCTATGTGAGGGATAAAAACATATGCCGTAAATAAAAACGGCTGTGCTCTTTTAATACATCCAATAACTTTAGGCGCTGCAGGAATCTATCACTACACGATTCAGACGGAGGCCTTAATGACAACGATGCAGATGCTTTTGATGGAGTAAATGCTAAAATAGCATGTATAAAAAGGGAGAACCAACTGTGTTTGTCCTCCCTTTTCTTTTTCTAAGTAAAATACTAACTCATCAATCATGATGAGTCTATACTCTTCACTTTGCTCTGTCCAAATACTGAAACATAGGCAATAGACGCGCCCTTTAACCTCGATCAATCACCTCACTCATAACTCATAACTCATAACTAAGAAACTCATAACTCCCCTAACTGCTCTATCCAGGCACTGAAACACCCGCAATAGATACACCTTTTCCTCTCAATCGTCCCCTCACTCATAACTCATATCTAAGAAACTCATATCTAAGAAACTCATAACTCTTCACTCACAACTCTCATCAGGTAATCAAATTCCCTTGCTCATCCCACTCTGCGATCACTTCTCGCTGAGACTGATCTACACATTTCGCCAGCCATTCTGGATCATAACTCATGCCGTGCTTGTCCAAGACTTCTTGTGGCACCCCATCCCAGACGTTGGGCCGATTACCCACATATCCCAGATCCTTGATGCCGATCTGGCTGGTGTAGTAGCCGGTCAAAGTGAGGCCTCTCAATCGATCAAAGAACGCTCCACCTTGCTTCATCTCATCAGACACTTTATCGGGGAAAGCGATATCGTCGACGATCTGCATCTGCTCTGTCTTGCTGCACTCGATGAATGGCTTAGCGAATCGCTTACGGGATTCATTATTCATCCAGGCCAGCCCACCCTGTACGGGCACTTTGAGGCTGCTGATGTCCTTCGAAATAAAATTAATGAATGCTGGCACTTCGGCATCTGACGCTGAGCCCGCGGTATCACTCGCTGGCAAGATGATGTCACAGAGGACTGTGAGTAGACTCATCTCCTTTTCATTTAAGAATTCTTCTGCGATGAGCCTTTCGTCTCTTTTCTTCTCAAAGGGAGTCCTGCCGAGGCCAATCTCAATCGCCTGTTCGATGATTGGGTCAGTCTCGCAGCCTGTTATCATGGTCGCTCCGGCACCGCCAGCGACTGCGCCCATGATCATTGTTTTTAGTGTATCTCTTCGATCCATGATTAGATATTTCTTTTGTTTAACTGTTCTACAATATGATCCGATGCTCTCCATGCCAGAGCCATAATGGTCCACGTACAGTTCTTATCTGCCTGTGAGACGAATGGACCGGCATCTGCGATGTATACATTATCGACATCGTGTAGCTGCTGATATTTATTGCAGACTGAGGTCTTAGGATCATCACCCATTCTGGTAGTCCCTACTTCATGAATGATTTCTCCACCTTTATTCAGGCCATAGTTTTGCTCTTCTGTCGGCGTATCTCCGAATACCTTGCCACCCATAGCATCGATGAGCTCTTCAAATGTCTGCTGCATGTGTTTGGCCTGTAGCTTTTCTTGATCGGAGAACGAATACTGAAACCGCAGCACAGGCACTCCATATTTATCCACTACATCTGGATCCAGCTCACAATAGTTATCTTCTCGGGCGATGCACTCCCCTCTTCCTCCAAAGCCAATCGTAGCACCATAATACCGCTTGACATCCTTTCTCAGTTTGTCTCCATAGCCACCTTTTGAGAGACCCATGAACTCATTGAAGCCATCCATGCCCATACCAAAACCATAGCCTGGCATGCCTACGCCGCCCCACACTTCGATGTGATAGCCGCGCTTGAAGTCCAGCTTACTATTATCCAGCCACCAGGGCGAATAGACGTGCATACCACCGACACCATCCTCATTGTACAGCTCCCTGTCCATCAGTGAAGGAATAAACCCACCTCTGGAAGACCCCGTAGAATCATGCAGGTACTTACCGACGACACCGCTGCTATTGCCCAGTCCATTACTATGACCAGGTGCTTTAGAGTTCAGCAATATTCTGGCGGAGCTACACGCAGATGCCGCCAGCACTACCACCTTGGCATTGATCTCGTAGTCCATACCGTCTTTAGTATTGACGTAGGATACGCCAGTAGCTTTACCGTCTTTCATGACGACATTTTTTACCATGCTATCACAGTACAGGTCCACTTGTCCATTAGATTTCTGCGCTGGAAATATCAGGCAAGAGCCCGCTGAAAAATCCGCATAGGCATTACAAGATCGGCTGCACTGATTACAAAAAAAGCAGACCCCTCTCTCATTATTCAGTCGCTTAGTCAAGATCGATAGTCTTGATGGTATGACAGTAATACCCAACTTGCGCGCTGCTTTTATATAGTACAACTCATGTAATCGCGGCTTAGGTGCTGGCAGAAAAAATCCATCTGGATCATTAGGCAGCCCCTCATTACTGCCAAAGACACCGATCAGTTTGTCCAGCTTATCGTAGTAGGGCTTCACGTCTTCATAGCCAATAGGCCAGTCATCCCCTAATCCATCGATGCTTTTATGCTTGAAGTCATTAGGCCCAAATCTAAGTGATATCCTTCCCCAGTGATTGGTTCTTCCGCCCAGCATTCTGGATCTGAACCACATGAAGTCAGAGTCACCTTTCTGAGTGTATGGCTCTCCATCCAAGCTCCATCCTCCATAGGCCATATCAAAATCCCCGAAGTGCCTGCTCTCAGTAGAGGCACCCCGTCTGGGAGATTCCCACGGCCATTTTAGCTGAGTCATTGTCTCAGGGTCCTTCGGATCGAAGAATGGACCTGCCTCCATGACAGCCACTTTCATTCCCGCATCAGAAAGCACTTTAGCAGTCATACCTCCTCCAGCACCTGAGCCCACGATGACCACGTCATACTGTTTAGCTGTTTCGATTATTTGCATACAATTAATTTAATTTATAGATATTATTTCAGGCATCTTTCACCATACCCACTTACATACATTCTTATATTTCAGTCTTTTATATCCTGCTGTGCCACTTTCCCATCATGCTGGTAATCCTTTCATCAGCTTAATCCCATGATGCGCTTAAACAAATCTGTGTCAACGCCACCTCCTGCAAAATCATCAAAAGTCTTTGTCGTCACTTCTATGATATGATCTTTGATAAATGGCGCACCCTCTGCAGCACCTTGTTCAGGCGACTTGATGCAGCACTCCCATTCTAAGACTGCCCAGCCATCATAGCCATACTGAGTCAACTTACTAAATATTGATTTGAAATCGACCTGTCCATCACCCAGGCTTCTGAATCGTCCAGCCCTTCCTGTCCAGCCTTGGTAGCCTCCATAGACGCCGACCCTTCCAGTGGGATTAAACTCCGCATCCTTCACGTGAAACATCTTGATACGCTCGTGATATATATCAATGTTCTGCAAGTAGTCTAATGCCTGTAAGACATAGTGACTCGGGTCATAGAGCATATTAGCTCTGCTGTGTCCGCCGACCTTATCCAGAAACATCTCGAAAGTGATGCCGTCATGCAAGTCTTCACCTGGATGTATCTCATAGCAGACATCGACACCATGCTCATCAAAGGTATCTAAGAGTGGCTTCCATCTATGCGCCAGCTCAGTGAATGCCGCATCCACTAATCCATCTGGGCGCTGTGGCCAGGGATACATCGTCTGCCAGATCAGCGCTCCTGAGAATGTGGCATGAGCCGTAAGCCCCAGATGAGCGCTCGCCTGAGCTGCATATCTCAGCTGCTGCTTAGCCCACTCAGTGCGCTCCTTCGGTTTACCGTGTACCTCGGCTGGCGCGAAAGCATCAAACATCTCATCGTAAGCTGGTGCCACAGCGACCAGCTGGCCCTGTAAGTGAGTCGATAGCTCAGTGATCTCCATACCATGTGAAGAGACGATTCCTTTAATCTCATCGCAGTAGGTTTTACTTTCAGCGGCCTTCTGTAGATCCATACACCTGGCATCCCAAGTCGGTATTTGCACCCCTTTATAGCCCAGGCTTGATACCCATCGGCATACATTATCGAGTGAATCAAAAGGAGCTTCATCTCCCATGAACTGCGCTAAAAAGATAGCTGGTCCCTTAATACTTTTCATATGATTGTAGATTCATTACTGAGAGTTAAGATAGTATTCTTTAGGAATATCCTCTGGCTAATGCAGAGAGAATAGTCGAAAATATGCTATAACCCCAGCATGACTCACTACCGCCATCTAAAATCGAATTTCTATTAACCTATGATTAATTCCATTTTTATATTACTCCTCGTTGGTCTTTGCATCCATGGGGAGAGATGTCGCCTTTGCTGGAGGGTGTGACACTGAGTCATAGCCTCCTCGAGTATTGATCCCGTAGATCATGGTGAATAGGCCGAAGTGATCAGAGAGAATGTGGCCTGGACGATTAAAGATCACTTCCGAACTCATGTGATACGGACTGGCAGCTACATCAGCTGACTTAATCAGACAATAGTCGATTTTACAGCTTTCTGCTACACCGTGAGCGTAGGGATTCAGACGGACATCCATGGTAAAATCTCTGTCAGAAAGAGCGTTGACAGGATCATGATAAAGAGCCTCGCGCGTTAAGTATTGATACTGGTTTGATTCAGTCTCATCAACTGATGTATTGTTTGAGCTGTGATTGATATTAAGATCCCCTGTTAATACAAGATCATGACCACTGACACTCTGTATACTATCTAGCACTTGTGTCATATATTGGAGCTGACGCTCACGATGGCGCTCAGCCTTATCATCGGTGCCAGCATATAGATGCGTATTCACCACCTGTATGAATGTGCCATCAAGATCAATGGTCGAGACTAAAAAACCCTTGGAGCCAATGCGTTCCACGATTCTGGATTTGCCGATCAAAGGAAATTTGTAAAAGGACTCTTCTACAATCGGGTATTTAGAAAAGGTCATCAAGCCTCCATAGCAGTCCATCATCAAGAGTAACATAGAGCGCCGATAGCAGCTGTGATCACTCAGTGTGTCATATGAATCATCTAAGCTGCTGCAGAGGCTCTTACGTAAGTCCTGAGCAAAACACTCCTGTAAACAGACGATATCAGCATCCACATCAAGCAGCTCCTTCGGAATCATCTCGAATCGTTTTTCTTGGTCATGACCAGACAGACGCACAGGTAGCGCCCAGGTATTCAATGTGAGAATGGACAAGGACTCTGGTGCCTCTTTCTGAAGGACCGACTGTACAGGAGAATTATTCAGAAGCGTACCTGTGTCTGCTGTAAGCAGCCATAGACTTCCGACAAGAAGTGAATACAAGAAGTGAAACTGCATTTCTTTCATTCTTTCAAATCTCTCTGTTAGATATCAATTCAATGTGTGTGACTAAAGTAAACATATTATTAACTATCGCAAAGTGTGACTCGTAGTAAAGTCTACGCTTAAAATCATTAACTCGATTTAAACCGTCTCTGAGTTGGGGTAAGTAAGATACTCAAGTAGATGATAAAACTTTGTTCGTTCCTGATTGGTATATCACTTGAGATTTTTACCACATTAACACTAGATAAAATAGTATTTTTTGTCTGGCTTGACATTAAATCACTGTCATGACTCACACAATCATCATCAATATGACTATTTTTAACCTATTAGCATAGAAAAGTCACAACCCATGATTAAACTAAAAGTAAGCTTCTGGATCGTCTTAGCTCTCCTACTTTCTTCTTGTGAAGGCGGTGAGATGATTGATAACACAACTACCCCACCCGTGCAAGAAGTTATACCCGAAGAAGAGACAAAAGATGAACCCACAGCAGGCGTCATCAGAGACATCAGCTCTATGGAGTTAGTCTCAGAGATGGGTGTGGGCTGGAATCTGGGAAATGCATTCGATGTGCAATCAAAAGATAAAACTGTCTGGGGTAATCCGCTACCATCCAGCACTCAGATAAGAGCTGCTAAGGATATGGGGTTCACCACCCTAAGAATACCGATCACTTGGGAATTTCATCAAGAAGATCGAGACCCTTATACGATAGAGACTCCTTATTTGGGTCGGATTAAGCTCATCGTCGAAGAAGGTCTACGCAATAATATGCACGTCATCATCAATACGCATCATGATGAATGGATCATCCCAACAAATGAAGATGCAGATGTAGTAAAGGCCAGACTCACCAGCCTGTGGACACAAGTAGCAACATACTTTAAGGACTATGGAGACAGGCTCATTTTTGAAATATTGAATGAACCTAGACTGAGGGGCTCAGCTAAAGAATGGTCAGGCGGTACAGCAGAAGGCAGACAGATCATCAACGAGCTGCATCAGCTCAGCGTCGATGCGATCAGAGCTACAGGAGATAATAATAGTAAAAGGCACATTATGGTGTCGACATATGCTGCCAGTTCACATCCGGATGCCATGAATGAGCTGGTCATACCTGATGACCCTAACATCATAGTCTCAGTACACAGCTACTTCCCCTGGTCTTTCTGCGGACAGGACAGTGGCGGCACTAACATATGGGGAAGCGATGAAGAAAAGTCAGCTCTGGACGCAGAGCTAGACCGCATCAAAGAGAGGTGGGTCATCCAAGAGAATCGGCCAATCATCTTAGGCGAGTACGGCTCCAAAGACAAAAATAATCTGAGTGCACGAGTAGAATACGGCGCATACTATACGAAGTCAGCCGTAGCAAGAGGTATGGTCCCGATCATTTGGGATGATGGCGGAGACTTTGGGCTCTATGATCGCCACGCCATGAGCTGGAAGTATCCAGAAATAGCAGAAGCTGTGGTGAATGCTGCGCAGTAGGGTAATCCCGTATATTTAAAAAAAGCTACTGATTACTGTATTGAAATTGAATTATACCTAGTACCGGTTAGGAATGAATGGTTCAATGTTTGGCCAAATGGAATGCCTCAATGAATGGGCTAGCCTGAGCCTTGCTAAGAAAGAGCAAGTAAATCTTGCGGACCAATCCCAGACTGGTAAAGCCTTAAAAGACTCGCTGATATCATTTGAACATAATAAAAGAATTCTTCTAAACATCTCTTAAAAACCATAGATATAAAACGTCTATGACGTAAATAATAGAGACTCCCAAATGGGTGATTGAAATCAGTTATTTGCTTACAGGCATTCAATTCCAAAATTTAATCATATCAAAAAAAGGTCTTGGACAAGCCAAGACCTTACATAGAGACAGTTGATATGAGCTAAAATTATTTTAACGCTTTTGGTTTTTAGCATCTATTAATGCTTGAATTTTAGATTCCAGATCGATGATTCTAAACTCTTGTTCTTGAAGCGCTGCGATAAGAATGGCTATCAGTGACTGATAATTAACTGACTTATAAGACTCTCCATCTTTAGCTTGGAATGCTGCGACTAATTCAGGCAGAATTTTTTCAACATCCTGAGCGATGAGACCATATTGCTGATCACTTGGGAGATTAAGACTCGTATCATTTTTAAAAGTATACCGCTGTGGACTTAGCTTTCCTAACAAATGAGTCGCTCCGTGTATGTCCATTACATTTTCCTTGAGTCTCATATCAGAAGCAGCCATCATCTCGCCAGTTACAGCAATATTACCATCAAATGTCAATAAGTCTGTCACAGTCGCTGTGGTTCCCGCGGGCACTTGTCCATCACCTGAGTAGATGCCATTACCATCCGAAAGGCCAGGTTCGCCTTGAGGCCCTGCTGGCCCTTCATCACCCTGTACACCGGGATCACCCTTTGGACCTTGAGGACCTTCTGGGCCTGTAGCACCTGTCTCACCCTGTGGGCCTTCTGGTCCCTCATCACCCTGTGGACCTGCATCTCCTTGTGGACCTTGAGGACCTTCTGGGCCTGTAGCTCCTGTCTCACCCTGTGGACCTTCTGGGCCCTCCTCACCCTGTGGACCTGCATCTCCTTGTGGACCTTGAGGACCTTCTGGGCCTGTAGCTCCTGTAGTACCTGTCACTCCTTGTGGACCTTCAGGGCCTTCATCTCCTTGTGGACCTTGTGGTCCCTCATCACCCTGTGGGCCTACCTCTCCTTGTGGACCTGCTGGACCTGTAGCTCCAATAGCTCCTGTCTCACCTTGTGGACCTTCTGGGCCTATAGCTCCTGTCTCACCCTGTGGGCCTACCTCTCCTTGGAGGCCTACCTCACCTTGAGGGCCTTGCTCTCCTTGGGGTCCTTCTTCTCCTTGAGGGCCTTGTGGACCAATAGCTCCCTGACAATCATTCATGTTAAACAAACCATCACC
>CALFUK010000099.1 GCA_937929945.1 uncultured Saprospiraceae bacterium | reverse complement strand
CACAGAGATGGCCCTATTTTTTATATTCATCAATAGTCTATTGAGCGTTATAATATTTTGCATTAAAGTTGATTATTAAAATTATATATCAAAATTGGCATATAAAGCAATCGCATTTCAGAATTTATCATGTATTCCATTATCATGGAGCATTTTTTGTCATCCTGATGGATTTCTATAACTTTATTCTGTCAAAGTAAGTCGTTTAAACAATTATCCAAACCTCTTTTCTACATGCTGAATCGGCGATTGATTCTCCTGTGTATTTTGATCTTATCGGTGTCATCTGCTTGGTGTGATGTTACTGACTCATTGTCGCAAAGGTTATATGTAGCCACAACTGCTTTGGATAGTGCCCATGTTTTAAAGGAATTTGCAAGGTATTACTATCGGGATTCTGCAGAGGTTCAGCTGAAGTATGCCATGCAGGCGCATGAACTTTATCAGAAAAGTCTAAATAAGGATGATAGCTTGTTATTAGAGATACATTATCTTAAGGGAGCTTCATACGAGGTACTTGGTAACCATAATTTAGCGATTGAGTCATTGCAGAGCAGTTTGGAGATTGGCTTACAGCATGACTGGAAGCCAGGACTCACCCAAATATATAATTATTTGGGTACGGTATATGATGATATCGGAGCGATAGAAGACGCAGTGAATTATTATCATAAGTCAAGTGAAATAGCGGTGGAAATAAGTGATACTGTCACGTATATAGCCACCCAGAACAATATCGGAATCCTATACCTCAGGATAGATGAGTATTCGAAAGCAGAATCAATATTTCTTGAGAACCTGGACTTAGGAAAGAAGATCAAAGATTACGATGGCCTCTCAATAACCCAGACTAATCTTGGAATTATTGCTTACGAAAAAGAATCTATAGATGAAGCAATTAGTTATTTTGAAAAAGCTCTACATCTATCAGATTCACTGGGAATCGCAGATTTATATTCTTTACTGTATTTGGGAGATATTTACATGGATAAAGAACAGCATAATGTGGCTTATAGGTACTATTATAACTCCTACAATAGGTCTAAACAATTAAAGATGATGGAATTTATTCCTGATGCAGCTCTCAGTCTATCTGACTGGCACTTTAAGCGTGAGGAATATCGGCAATCACTTAAATATGATATAGAAGCATTAGAAGTAGCTAAATATATTGATTCTAGAGAAAGTCTTATCTATGTAAACGAGAGTCTTTCTGAAAACTATGAAGTGATTGCTGATTTTGAAAAGGCTTTGTACTATTACAAAGAATATAAGCAAGAACAGGATTCCTTTTTAGACCAAGAAAAGGTAGAAACCTTTGCTGAATTAGATTTAAGATTTGCCAGTAAAAAGAAAGAGGCCGAAAATCTCTTTTTAATAAAAGAGCAAGAAAAAAATAATACGATCATTGAGCAGCAAAGAGTCATTTTTATTATTGGCAGTATTCTATTTATGGCCTTAGCTTTTGGTCTACGAGCGCTTTGGCTTAAAAACAAGCGAGAACAGGGATACAATGTCCTGTTAGAAAGCCAAGTGCAAGAACGTACCTCTAATCTGATAGAATCGAATCAGCAGCTTGTCGCGGCTAACCAGGAATTAGAACGCTTTGCCTATATTACCTCACATGACCTCAAGGAACCACTGCGTAACATAGCTGGTTTTTCCAGCTTGCTTTCTCGAAAAATTAAAAATGGTCAGTATAGTGAACTTCCAGAATACTTGCAGTATATCAATAACAGCACTCATCAAATGAATAATCTTGTAGATGATATATTAATCTATTCTAAAATCGGATACAGCGAAGACTCAGCCAATGTTTCTCTAGCTACACTTATCCAGCAAGCTAAAAGTGATCTGCATCATACAATAGCAAAATCAAATGCTCAGGTAACTTTAAGTGTAGATAAAAGCCATGGTGATGCGACTAACATCTATCTGCCATATCAGCTATCCTTGATTTTTAAGAACCTGATCGAAAATGGCATTAAATACAACGAAAGTGAGTCGCCGACGATGGAGATAAGTTATGATATGCTAGATGATGATCAGGTGATTACATTTCGAGACAATGGATTTGGTATTGAGAAGCAGTACCAGGACTTAGTCTTTGAAATGTTCAAGCGCCTTCATAATAGGTCAAAGTATCAAGGGTCTGGAATCGGCCTGTCCATCTGTAAAAAGGTAGCCAAATCCCTCGGTGGTACAATCAATATACTTAGTTCTTCCAAAGAAGGGACAACCATTGAATTCACTATTCCGGTGAAGAAGTATTCGGGTGCACTAAAACGACTTGCTATGGTAAACTAATAGCAGCCAACACTTCGGCACTCTATGTCTGAGGGCGCTTCAGAATCGACTTAATATCTCTAAATAGCTCTTTGTTACAGAGGAGATTCACCAAAAAATAAATACAGGCACCCGATATGATGCACACCATCAAGCGCGCTATGATGTCAAGAGTGTTGTAGGCAGATGTCTGCTGTATCACCCATAGTACGGCGCTCATGAGTACACCGATGCATAGATGCTTGATGATGGTGTATAAGTGAGCTTTGATAGACATGCGAGAAAGCTCATGTCTGAGATAATATTCGGCAGGCACTGTCATCAGAATCGCACTAAGGACATAGACCCAGAGCATCAGTTCGAGTGAGAAAAATCTTGCCCCGATCAACAGTATTATAGCGTGGATCATTAGCTGATAGAGATTGAGATAGAAGCTGTAGTTGGGCTTACCCAGAGCAAGGACGTAGGTCCCCAGCGGATTGCTGATGCTCCTGAAATAGCCAAGAATACAGATGATCCCCACAATGACAGCGGTCGCCTCCTTATCAGGGCCAAAGATGACTGCAACAAGATCCTCTCGGATGGCATAGAGGCCGCAGTAGATAGGGGCGGTAGCCAGGCTGATGAGTGCTATTTTTTTTATGTACCAATCATTGAGCCGAGGGAGATCGTCTTGCATCTTCGAGAATAGAGGGAAGGATACGGTATTAAATATCGGATTAATGATCGTGATAGGACGTGAAATGAGGGTCATCGCCAATTCGTAAAATCCCAGAACGGTCGTCCCCAAAAAGCGTCCGATGATGAGTTTATCCAGATTAGAAGATAAATAGCCAACTGTCCGACTGCCCATCTGGAAAAGCCCGAACTCCAGGCAGTGGCGGCACTCTGAGATGCTGAGCTGTGAGAACGATGGTACAAAATATCTTCTTAGGCCAATCGTCAGGTAGATGATACCTGATATCCCAGCTCGGATGATGGTAGCATAGAGCACAGCCTTCAGGTCATAATCAAAGCCGACTAAGAGGACTACGATAATCAAAAATATAGTCATCCGGATCACCATCTCGACGGAGGAGATGAGCCGGAAAGCCAGGTCGCGCTTGAGCTGAATTAAAAACTGCTGCCCGATCGCTGCTAGCGGAATCGCTACACAGACCAGCCTGATGTATGCAGTCAAGTCGGCATCTGGAAACAGAGCGGAGATCAGAGGGGCTAAGGCATAGAGTAGCATGGCAGCCAGCACTGCCAGTAGCACATTGAGCCAGTAAAGGCTGTTCAGCTGTCTTCGGCTCAGATCCTGAAAATGGATAATGCTGTTAGAGATGCCGGCATCGCTGAATACCTTAGTAAAATCTAGAACGATCGCCACTAAGGATAATAGCCCGATCTCAGCTATCGACAAATATCGAGCGATGACAGCGATCTGGATCAGGCCCAATACAAAGGAAAAGCCAGTCGATAGACTCGTCCACTTGACACCCCGAATGGCTTCCTGCTTGAGATCCAATGTAGTAGATGGTTTAAGCTAGCAAGATAGTCATTCGCCCAGTGGAGATGGAATCATCAAGTGAAATCAATCGATCCCTGATGTAACTCGATGGAATATCTAGGGTCTTACGTCCGCTCTGATCAGCTGCGCGGGACTGCCACCGTATAATGCATGCGCAGGCACGTCTGAGATCACTGTACTGTTAGCGGCGACCACAGCGTGATCTCCGATGCTCACCCCGGGACTGACCACGACATTCGCATAGAGAGTGACGTAGTTACCGATGCTCACCTTATCGAAATCGCGCTTGTCATATGTCTTGATGTTAGTCTTGCTGGAAAAGATCTTGACACCTGGGCCGCAGTCAAAGTGGGTGCCGATGTGGATGCCAAATGGACCAGTGCCGTACATGATGACCTGAGGTCCGATCTGGCTGTGGTCTCCGATGTGGAGGTAGCCCTTAAAGTCACACCAGTCCATGCCGCCCAGATGCAGGTAGACGCCATCAGCGAGCCGCACATCCTCACCGATTGTCAGATGACTGATGGGACCTATGATCTTGATATCACCCTCCAGCTGGATGGAAGCATTGTGCTTCAGCAGGGCGCGTCTGGTCCTGCGCTGCGCCAACCATTGTCTCAGCATAGGGGCTTATTTATGATCTTGTTTTTACTCATCTGGATATACCTTTCTGACCATATTTACCACTTCCTTTTGCATGAAGTAGTCATAGATTCTGATAGTAATGAGCAATTCCATGCGGTCTCTGTATTGGTCCTGAAAGAGGGCATCTTCAATCAGCGCTAGGGCTTTTTCAAGTGATTTTAGGATGGTATTGCGCAGTGGATCTGAGTAGAATTTGTAGGCATTCATGAAGCTTAGGCCCTGCTCCGCATTGAATAGGTAGAGATCAATCATTTCATAGGGCAGGACGGAGCTGCGTTCCATTTCTTTGAGCAGGGTATTTATTTTTTGGATGCGCGGTCTTCTAGGCCTGCGGCGGCTCTTCGTCTTGTATTTTGAGATGATGGAGGCTTTGGCTTTCTCATAGACTTTCTGGCGGTCTTTATCACTGCCCAGCTCCATGGCATAGTGGGCCTTCACCTCTGGTATCTGAGTGTAGAGCGTCAGGAGTTCTTCTCGGAGCTCTTCTTCCTCGATTTGTTTGATATGCTTTATAAATGTGGATCGGCGCATCTGACCGAAAAGATAATTATTTTTTTCTGTGGAAGTGGATTTTAGCTGTATGCTTAGGTGTGTCAGATGCCATTCATCGGGAATGTAAACCTGACTGCGACTGGACACCGAGCGAATCAAAAGAAGATTATTATCTTAGGTTTATTTTGCACTGCATCTTATCGATTCGCTTCCTGATTGGTAGACAAGCTGGAGGGAAATCTAAACTAACATTCATAAAACGTCTATAATGGAGATAATTAATTATGACAGCTAAGGGCATGATTAAACTAAGATATTTATAGATTGGCATTTTGCTTTCTAATTTAAACTTATGGTAATGCCTATGCCATAGATGATTAAGACACCCAAGTGGATGATTTAACATAGTTATTTGCTGACAGGCATTCAGTTCTAAAATTTAAACACATGAAAATTATACAAGCTGCATTATTTATCATCGCGCTGTCCATCTCAGTGCAGGCTCAGGTCAAGTATCTGCACTGTGGGCACCTCATCGATGGAGAGTCATCATCTGTACATATTGAGAAGACCATCATTGTCGAAGCGAATAGAATCGTCGACATCAGAGACGGCTACACCGCTGTGCCTGATACGGCTGAGCTGATCGATCTGAAAGATCAGTACGTCATGCCAGGCTTCATAGACATGCATGTCCACATCGAGGGCCAGAGCAGTCCGCAGCGCTATTCAGAAGCCTTCAGGATGAATGAAGCTGATGTAGCGCTCCGGGCGACTATGTACTGTGAGCGGACCCTGATGGCAGGATTCACCACCGTGCGAGACCTGGGCGGATCAGGCGTGAATGTCTCTCTGCGTAATGCCGTGAATGCGGGCTACATCCCCGGACCAAGGATCTACACGGCTGAAAAATCGCTGGCGACGACTGGCGGACACGCCGACCCATCGAATGGCGTGAAAGACGAGCTGAAAGGAGATCCAGGTCCAAAAGAGGGTGTGATCAATAGCGTAGAGGAAGCTAAGAAGGCTGTCCGCCAGCGCTACAAAAATGGGGCAGACTGCATCAAGATCACCGCCACAGGAGGCGTGCTCAGTGTGGCTAAAGATGGCATGGGACCACAGTTTACCATCGAAGAGGTCAGAGCCGTCGTGGATGCGGCTGAGGATTATGGCTTCGTCACCGCAGCCCATGCTCACGGTAAGGAGGGTATGAGGCGGGCGATATTAGGTGGTATCCACACCTTAGAGCACGGTACGTTTATGGATGAGGAGATCATGGACTTAATGATAGAGCACGGCACATACTACGTGCCGACGATTTCTGCTGGTATGTTTGTCTACGAGAAGGCTAGTACTAATCCCATGTATTTCCCAGCTATCATTCGCCCTAAGGCGCTGACGATCGGGCCTCTGATCAAAGAGACATTTGCCAAAGCGTATGAGCATGGGGTCAAAATTGTATTCGGGACTGATACGGGGGTGAGTCCGCATGGAGATAATGCCAAGGAGTTCCAGCATATGGTGGAGGCTGGGATGCCAGCCATAGAGGCGATTATCTCAGCGACTAAGATTGCAGCTGAGGCGCTTAGGATTGACGATCAGCAGGGGACGATCGCTGTAGGTAAGCTGGCTGATGTCGTAGCCGTCAGGGATAATCCGCTGGATGACATCAGCTCTCTTCAGCGCATGGCCTTTGTGATGAAAGACGGACAGGTGTATAAGCGATAATGGCCTGATGATCCTTTTAAGCTTACTTTAACCATCTGTGATGAGTCATCTGATGATTTCAGATGTTATCATAGGGTGATAAAATACTTTAGTGTGAATTCTAAGCCAAGCCAATACATGCTGATTCATATAATCATCTACTTGATGATCGGTGTTATGGGCGTCAGTCAGTCTAGGCTGGTCATAGATGATGGCCCGTACATTTTTATGGAAGACGGGGGCTATCGGGTGAAAACCATAGAGCAGAATAAGCTGAAGACTAAGCACTATAGGACAGATATACCCACATCATATTCCAATTTGTCATTTCCGCTGCATCTCAGGGATTCACTTGCGAGTGTTGCTCCCGCTGTCTATCGAGGTGTATCTAAGATTGCCGCGATCAGTGATATCCATGGTCAGTATGATGTCATGATCAAGCTCTTTCGAGAGAATGGCATCATAGACGATAATCTGCAATGGAACTTTGGTGATGGACATTTGGTGATCACGGGAGATATATTCGATCGGGGGGATCAGGTGACAGAGATACTCTGGTATGTCTATGAGCTGGAGGAGCAAGCGCGTCAAGCGGGTGGGAGGGTTCATTTTTTATTGGGCAATCATGAGTTGATGATTTTAGAGGGGGATACCAGATACATCCATAAGAAGTATCGCTATACGATGGCCTTGACCAATATGCTCTACCAGGAGCTATTCAGCCCCAGCTCTGTCCTGGGCCAGTGGATGCGATCCAAGCCGATCAGCATTAAGATTAATGATATTGTATTCGTACACGGAGGTTTTTCGAATCGCGTGTTGGACTATGGCTTGGGGCTAGACAGCCTGAACCAAGTCTTTCGACAAGAGCTCATCGATAGTCCGCTGGATTCGATCAAGCAGGATAGTACCCTGTCAGATCTATACTTTGAAGAGGGTCCGCTGTGGTTTCGTGGCTACGCGGCGGAGAGCTTTGCAGAGGAGGACGCAGATGCTGCCCTACAGGCCTTAGGCTGTGGCCACGTCGTGGTAGGACACACCTCCATGGAGAGCATCATCAGCCTGTATGATCAGAAGATAATATTCATTGACTCCAGCATAAAGTTTGGGAAGAAAGGTGAGATCCTATTTTGGGAAGCGGGTGTTTTTAAAAAGGGTGATATCTTTGGAGCGAAATCGACCATAAGCGAATGACATGATACGAATCACCGCGATATTCTTGCTATCCTCACTAGGAGTCTGTCTAGCGACCATGGGTACAGCTCAGCACACTCAGACTCTCTTCAATCATCTCTATGAGATGGATGAGGTGCCGACCATTATTCTAGACACAGATCAAAAGCACCTGATTCGACATAAAAATAAAGAAGAATACCAGCCCGCTGTGACCTACCTCGTAGATGCTGCCGGAGACACTACGGAGTGGACGACTAAGGTCAGAGCCAGAGGCAATATGAGAAAAAAAGTATGCCACAATCCTCCGATCAAGATCAACTTCAAAGAAAAACAGCTTAAGAAAGCTGGATATGACAGCCTCGATATCCTGAAGCTGGTCCTGCAGTGTAGATCTAACAAGGGGACGATCAGTTATGTCAATAAAGAGAGATTAATCTATGATCTATACGGCTTGATTGATACAGCCAGCATGAGGGCCAAGATCGTGAATGTAGAATTCTGGAATGATGGTGAGAAGAAGGAATCTCTCGCTGGCTTCTTAGTCGAGACAGAAGACCACTACAGTAAGCGCTTAGACTCTAAGATTGCTGAATCAGGTAAGCTCAATGATTCTATCCTGAAGCGAGACCACTACCTGAAGATGACCTTTTTTCAGTACATGATCGGTAATGTGGATTGGGCTATTCGGGACAAGCACAATGTAGAAATCATCCAGACGGCTCAGGGCAAGTACATCGCTGTCCCATATGACTTTGACTACGCTGGTCTGGTCAATACGGACTACGCCGTGCCCCACGAGTCCCTACCCATCGATGAGGTGACTGAGAGGCTCTACATGGCTAGAGGGGTCAACATGGGCGAGGCATTAGCCACAGCAGATTTTTTCCTACAGCACCAAGATAAGTTCTACCAATTCATTCATCAGGCACCATACCTCAGCGAGCGCGACCGCCAAGATGTCATTGCTTATCTGGAAGGTTTCTTTTCCACGATGAAAAACGAAAAAGCCCTGAAGAGAGCCATGGTCAAATAAGCTTCTGCTTAAATAGAGGCAGCTCGAAGCGTCGATCTCGATTCGAAACAATATATTTACCATTGTGTTATGGAGTAAGCTATATTACGCTGTCAAATGACAATCGAAAAGCGACTCTTAAATCTGATGTACGACTGCTGATGCTATCAACGAAAAATCTCGCCTATACCTACAATGATACCGACTGGATCAGCTTCCCTGATATGGACTGCCTGTCAGACCAGCGCTACCTCATCATAGGTCAGTCTGGTACGGGTAAGACGACGCTGCTTCACCTGCTTGGGGGATTGCTCAAGCCAAAGAAAGGATCAGTATCCATCAATGATCAAGACCTCTCTGATATGTCGGGTCAGGCCTTAGACAGATTCAGAGGTGACAACGTCGGCATCATCTTCCAGCAGACCCACTTCATGGACTCGCTTAATGTGGAGGAGAACCTCATGATCGCTCAAAAGCTCGCTGGTCACGCCATCAATAAGGCGGAGATCACCACCATCTTGGATAAGCTCAATATAGGGCACAAGCAAAGTGCTAAGACGAAGAACCTCAGCCAAGGTGAGAAGCAAAGAGTCGCCATCGCAAGAGCGCTGATTAACAAGCCTGTGGTGATATTGGCGGATGAACCTACTTCGGCACTTGATGATAAAAACTGTCTGGAGGTCGTCGATCTCTTAGAGCGCACGGCTGATGATGCTAATGCCACACTACTGATTGTCACTCATGACAACAGGCTGATCGACCATTTCCCTAATCAAATCAAACTATCATGAATCTGCTAAGCCTCAGCTGGAAGAATATCATGAATAAGCCGCTTAACTTATTGTTAAGCATGGTGCTCTTTGGTCTGGGGATAGGGCTGATAAATGCCCTACTGCTCATGGACCACCAGATGAAAGAGCAGTTTGATAGTAATCTGGCTGGCATCGATATGGTGATCGGCGCGAAGGGGAGTCCCTTACAGATGATCCTCTGCAGCATGTATCACATCGATAATCCGACGGGCAATATCGGCGTCGGAGAGGCTAAGCCTTTTCTCAATCCGAAACACCCACTCATCGAGACAGCAGTACCACTAGCCTTAGGTGATAGTCATCGGTCATATAGAATCGTGGGGACGGATCACTCCATCCTCTCACTCTATGAGGCTCAGATAGGTGAGGGTAAGTTGTGGGAGCAGCACTTCGAAGTGACCATAGGTCGCGTCGTCGCTGATGAGACCGGGCTGAAGCTGGGTGATCGATTTCAGAGCAGCCACGGATTTAATGATGATGTGGATCTGCTGCATGAGCATGGAGATGGATTCGTCGTCGTCGGTATCCTGCAGCCTACGGGTAGTGTGATCGATCAGCTGATCCTGACTACCACTAAGTCCATCTGGGATGTACACGGTCATGAAGAGGGAGCAGAAGAGACACATGAGGATCACGCTGGGCATGACCATGAGGAGCATGATCATGAGCACGATGCAGCTGGCTTTCATCTGCTGGATTATCCAGACGAAGAGATCACGAATATCTTAGTCAAATTTAGGAATCGGACTAATTTCCAAGCGCTGAATCTACCGCGCAACATCAATGAAAATACAGACATGCAGGCAGCATCTCCACCGATAGAGATCAATCGGCTCTACAGCATGATTGGCGTTGGCGTGGATGCTTTGCGCAATATTGCGATCATCATCGCTCTGGTGTCAGCCTTTAGCATTTTCATTTCTTTATTCTCCTCGCTGAAAGACCGAAAGTATGAGCTGGCCCTCATGCGCGTCATGGGTGCTGGCCGCAATAAGCTCTTTTTGCTGATCATCTTGGAGGGTATATTATTAGCGCTCTTAGGCTTCATCGTCGGCTTTATCATCAGCCACATTGGGATGGAAGTCATCGCCCACTATGCTAAGGCCAGCTATCGCTACAGCTTCACTGGTTTTTTATTTTTAAAGGAGGAGTTGGTCATTCTGGCTGTGTCACTATTGATCGGTGTGGTAGCGGCATTGATTCCCGCATTCCAAGCTTACCGGACAGATATCCACGAGACGTTATCGAAGTAAGTCAGAGGGGTGAGTCACTCTATGGTGCCATGACCTTGACTCATCAATGCCACCATATGGCTGCGCACATCTGGCTCCTCGAAAATAGCTTTAAGCATTTTTGAATATTCTGTTGTGAATCTTTCGCTCTGCAGCAGGTCTCCAAAGATATCGGCTATCCTTAGAAAGCTGAGTCGGTCTTCCTTATATCCATTTGCGCTGTGCTGGAGTTCCTCTTTTCTCTCGTCGATGATCTCGATTTCTTGCTGTTTGAGATCCACCTGCTTAGCGCAATAGTAACACCATGCCGCTAAGATGAATGTCCCGTACTTGATGCTACCTCCATGCCTTAGATTTTCTTGAATTGTGGGTATCAAGAACTTAGGTAGTTTCGCAGAGCTCTCAGAACAGATCCGACTCACACTATCTTTGATGTTGGGATTAGCGAATCGGGCCTCCAGGCTGTCTTTGTAGACGGTCAGATCTATGCCCTCCATGTCTCCTAACAGGGATGTCACTTCTCTGTCCATAAATTGCCGCATAAAGGACGCGAATACCTGATCCTCCATGCAGTCATTAATGGTGGCATGACCATGAATGGCGCCAGGGATGCCTAGCACAGAGTGTCCTGCATTCAATAAGCGAATCTTCATTTTTTCGTACGGGCTGACGTCGGGGACAAACTGGACGCCCAGCGTTTCCAGGGGTGGTCTTCCGTTAGAAAAGTTGTCCTCAATGATCCATTGAATGTATGGCTCACAGACCACGGGCCATTCGTCGTTCAGTTGGAAATTATTTTTTAAGTATTTGATTGCGGTATCGGTCGTGACTGGCGTGATCCTGTCGACCATGGTGTTCGGGAAGCTGAGTTCTTCTTCGATCCAGTGAGCCAGCTCAGGATTTTGTTTTTGTGCAAAGGCTAGTAGCATCTTACGAGCTACTTCTCCATTATGCTGGATATTGTCACATGATAAAATGGTCACAGCTGGTAGAGCTCTCTCTCGTCGGAGTTGTAGTGCGGCGGTCAGATACCCAAAAATGGTTTTTGGATGATGTGGCTGCTCCAGGTCATGCTGCACGTCCGGATGATCAAAATCAAACATGCCGGTATTCGGATTGCAGTGATAGCCGCCTTCTGTGATGGTCAGTGAAATAATCTTGGTATCAGGATGAGCCATTTTCTCGATCGCTTCTTTTGGTGCATTTACAGCAAAGATGTATTCTAACAGTGAGCCAATAACCTCGCAGCGGACTTCTCCATCGGGATGCTGTGTCATGAGTGTGTAGAGGCAGTCTTGTTTTTGTAGGACTTGATTCATCTGCTGATCAGCCTCACGAATACCGATGCCACATATGCCCCAGGCTGCGTGCTGACCTGCGCCAAGTAATTGATGCATGTAATAGGCCTGATGAGAGCGATGAAACCCACCCACGCCAACATGCACGATGCCAGCTTTGATTGAGCTTCTGTCATATTTTGGGACTGGCATGGAGGATGATAGAGGAGATAAATGCTGCTGCTTTAAGGGAGTAATATGCATAGATTTTTTTAGCTGATTGCTTCTCTGTTGTTCATCCAGCCTATCAAGGCATCTGGATCGAATTCATTTTCAAGCTCATCGAAGAGTTGCATTATTTATTCATTTGTGACTTGCCTCTTTGCATTGACCAGCAGGCAGTGACAAAATAGATCACCGTGCAGATGAAGCCGATGAGTTGAAAGCTATCTTTATTTAATAAGTAGCTATCCTCAGTAGGGCTTCCCATTAAGGTGTGTGCAGCTAGGGCCAAGGTAAGCAAGAGCGCGGTATAGCCCGTCATGTTAATCACCCGTGTCATAAGAGAGCTGTCCTTCACTGCTGGGATTTCTTTTTCCGCAAGGTGTTGATGGTATTGATCCACTGTAGCATTATAGGCATGTTCTTGTTCTTCCTCTTCAGGGTACCCATCAGCCGCCCCGTATCGGCCCGCTAAGATGGTGTAGACGACTATGGTAAATATCCAGGTGGGAATGAATAGATAGTAGAATGACATCACATCCAGCACATTCAATCCGAAACCAAAGACCAGACCCAATAGCCAAGAAGCGATGGCTGGCGTACTGTATTTATAATCTTGAAATTTAGACCAGTAGCGAGTGTAGCCAATCTTCGGAAAGAGCTGATGCTCTGCGAATACGATCGCTCCCACGGGGACCACCAGCAGACCAGCATAGGTCAGGAGCGGTAGTATCTGTGAAAATACAAATGGAAAGCAGGCTACAATGACCATGGCGACACCGACAATCATAGTGGTCTTTCTGCGTGACTGACTGGGATATACCGCTTGGGCAGCGAGGCCCGCTCGGTAGAGATTGGTGATCGCCGTAGTCCATCCCGCCACGATCACGATCACAAAGCCTGACCAGCCCAGCGCGTGGAAAGCTACATCACCTGGGTCGAGCTGGACAATCGACTGGCCCAGGATCACTGCCGTACCAGCGCCCATGATTCCCGCAGCTATCCATGCGATATAGTGGCCGAAGAGCATGCCCGTACTCGTAGCCAGACCGTATGATTTCTTTTTGGCGAATCGTAGCAAAGCCATGTCAATCAATCCAAAATGAGTAATGGTATTAGCTGCCCATCCAAAGCCGATGACTTCGACGAGGCCGATGCCAGCTTCACCATCACTATTGACACCTGTCCAGATGGACTGGTCACCGATCTGTACTAGCTCTGCCCAGCTGCTCGGCAGTGTCGTACCCAGCACATCTAAAGAAAGTGCAGGCAGTAAGACGATGGCTCCACTGGCGAACATGGTGAATAACCACGGCGCACAAAGCCCTGAAAAGTCTGATACAGCTTGGAAGCCATAGATAGCTACAAAGACGACAAATAAGCCCACCAAGATTACGATGAGGACAAACCACAGATTCGTCGGATACCAATCGAGCTGTGCGGGAATGCCAAAGAGAAAGCGTACGGCTGTAGAAGACACCGTGACCATAGCGGCAGAGATGACGGTGAAGATTAAAATATTAGCCCAGTTATATAATTTGGACATGGAGTCACCCGCGATCTTATTCAGGTAGGTGTATAGGCTGAGTCTCGTCTCGACGGCGATGGGTGTAGTGATCAGTGTCCAACTCAGCACTGCCAGAATATTCCCAATCAGCAGGCCGAGGATGATGTCCATCGTTTTGGCGCCTAAGGCAACGAATGTGGCTCCGATGACAAACTCTGTGGCCGCTACATGTTCTGCGGCATACAGTCCAGCAAAGTGCGTCCAATCATGTAATTTATGCTTGGGAACAGGTAGCTGTTCTTCATGCATGGTTTCAAATTGCTGAAAATTAGGTGTTTCGCTCATGGTGTATTATCTACGAAGGGTCAGGCATGTATGCGCTACATAGTAAGCTATGATTTTAGTCCGCCTGCCAGGTAGTCGCTTAGACTTTGATGGCTATACCTTCTATCTTCTCTGTGATCTAAAGTAGTGAATTTTTCTCTTTCCTACGAATTAAAGAGTGGCGCCTGCGTGATAGAAAATGCGCCATACGACGTATCAGCGGCATCCTGGCTTTGGCGGCCTCGTAAGAAGTTACCCATGGTCCGAAGCCTGCCTGTAGGCACTAAAGCCTTCAAAATGAACCGCCGTATACGAGACCCGTACTATCCCTGAGGGCGGAGCCTTCGGTTCCTTCATTAGATGTCCATTTAGGACATCCAGTCTCTCAGGCTATATCAGTCATAGTGTGAGAGGTGCATCCCATCAGCGACCGCTGGTGGGGCCGTCTACTCGATTAGTGACTGGCATTCCCCTTATTCATTTTTCATTTGCTGCATCCAATGCTAATAGTATTTTTTTAGTCGTTTCATTTTGTTCAATTGATTTCACCTTAGAAATTATTCGTGTCAAATCAATTTCATCGTGTATTGGATTTTCAATATTGCTTATAAAGTTTAGCAATACAAATTCTTTAAATTTTTGATTTTCTATTAAGTCAACAAATATTGAAGGTTTTAATTCAAGTGTTCTAAATATTAGTTCATTCTGAATTTGAGAGAACTCAATATTAGTTTTACAATTATTTTCGAGTAATATAAACCCATCTTTTACATTTATATCTTCTGAATTATTTGAAATTCTTTCCATTACAAGTTTCAATTGTTGTTCATCACATTTATTTTCTTCAAATACGATTTCCTCATTTTTATTGTAGAATTCAATTAATTCCTTGATATCACAATTTTCTGGAGTTTTTGAAGAATAGATGATAGTTACTGTATCTCCTAATGCAAGTGTCTTGTCTTTATCATCTTTAGATGAAGATCTATAAGACTTACCATTTACGTTATATGATGCTTGAATATTCCACACTGGTGATCTATGTTTTCTTTTTACAGTCCAAGCTTTACTAACTATACCTATTGTTTCAGTTTTAAATGAATCTAACTCAGCTGTTTCTTCTTTATCAATTATAAGGATAAAAGGTATAGCGAAAAATATTGAACCTAATGCAATACACTTTGCAATCTCTGCTTTAATTTTATTGCTTAGTAACGCCTTATATAGAATAATTGGTAAAATGATAAACATGATTATGAAGAGCAACCAACCTTCATATCCATTATCACCACCAACATTATAAAATCTTCTTGGCAAACAGTAAAGAAGCACCCATCCAATTAGATATAATAAGGGAAAAGATATTTTATTTCTATTAAATTCGATATTCATATTTTGCTTGTCGCTAACGTCATAGTATATGCGCAGTAGAGGCGCATAGCTTCTATTGCCGTATATACATTATGTGTGCCCAGCATGGGCAGCTACTGTGAAAGGTAGCTATATATTCTTGAGGGTGCAAGTCCCTTACACCCGAGTTTGATGACTCGAAGTGTTAGTAAGCTGCAAGGGTGACTGAATGATCCTAAAGGGGCTATGTCCTGAAGACATAGAAATGAAGAAACCGTGAAATGGGAGGGTTAGTATAGGGCGACCTATGCTTTGAATCCTGCCTGCCGGTAGGCAGGGAAGTCTTCAAAATGAACCGCCGTATACGAGACCCGTACTATCCCTAATGGGGGAGCCTTCGGTTCTTTCATTAGATGTCCATTTAGGACATCCAGTCTTTCAGACGATATTCAGTCATAGTGTGAGAGGCGCATCCCATCCATCAGCGACCGCTGGTGGGACCGTCTACTCGATTGTCATCAGTTTTTTTATCTAAATAAGTCAACATATTCTCTGAATATAAACTTCCGATTTCTCTTATATCCTGTATATTCTTCAAGTATTCCGAGTTTGACAAAATCCATAACAAGTCTATTTGCTGTTGAAGTTGAGGTGTTTAGAAGTACGGCTATACTCTTTGTTCTCAATATTGGAAATTGGTATAGTAGTGTTAATAGGATTTGGCCCTTTTTTACTTTTGAACCAAGTTTAGGTAATACTTCTGTCTCTAATTTTGATTTTATAGCTAATATATTTTTAAATACTTCAATGGAGCTTTTTGATGTTTCTATTACCCCGACTAAAAAGAACTTGATCCACTGTGTTAGGTTGTTTGTAACTCTTGCTACCATAAGATTGTCATAATAGTATGCTTTGTTTTTTTCGAAAAAGTCCGAAAGGTATAGTGATGGTTTTATCAAAACATTTTTACTGACGAGATATAATGTAATTAAAAGTCTTCCAAGCCTTCCATTTCCATCAAGAAACGGATGAATTGTTTCAAATTGATAATGAATAATTCCAATTTTAATTAGGTGTGGAACGTTTATCTTTTCATTATGAATAAAGTTTTCTAAATCTGACATTAACTCTTGAACTTCAGATTGGTGTGGTGGTATAAAAATGGCATCTTTTAGTGTTGCCCCAATCCAATTTTGACTATTTCTGAATTGTCCTGGTAATTTTCGTTTACCTCTTACACCTGAAAGAAGCACTTCATGTGTTTTTCTAAGTAGACGATTTGAAATGGGTATATTTTCCAATTCTTGAATTGATTTATTTATTGCACTGATATAATTCTGTACTTCTTCCCAGTCATCTCTTTTTTCTGGATTAATATCTTCTTCATCCTTTATTAGTGCCTCATCCATGTTTGTTTTAGTTCCTTCTATCTTACTAGATGTAGTAGCTTCTTTCATGATATGCATTGTTATAAAAAAGTCTACATCAGGTATTATTTGAGAAAATGCATTTAGTTCACCTATAAGTCTGTTTGCTTCAGACAATAGACTATTTACTTCTGGACTTGAAATAATCCATTCTTTATTGATTTTCTCTGGTGAAAATGATCTGTATTCTAGCTGTTCTATAAATTTACCCGCAATAAAATCTTTTATGTCCATAACTTAAAATTTATGCGAATATAGGTATTTATATCGTCAATTATGGCAAAATATGACGATAAGACTGGTCGCAGTCGTTATAATGGATGTATTTTGATGATACGTGGTGTTATGAATTCAATTCTGGGTAAATTGACGATAACTGTTTGGCTGTATCGGGAGTCGTGACGAAGGAACGATTCGCGATACACAGCATGTGTGTGCCCAG